>CAMPIC010000309.1 GCA_946886185.1 uncultured bacterium | reverse complement strand
GCCTGCAGTGACTCGCCCTCGCCCCTGCGAGACCTCGAGATGATATTGCCCGCTGTTCTCGGAGATCGTCTCGTCCACCACAGTCAGATCCAAACTCTCGTTCAACTCCGGTGGATACCCGCGAGCGTTGAGGGCGGCCACCACGTCGGTGATTCGGAGCAGCCAGCGCTCGATGGAGATCCCGCGCGTCCGCTGTTCCGGGAACAGTGAAATCCACGGATCGACGAAAGGTCCCCGCCATCGAACCGCGCTCTCCAACGAACGATGGCCCGCGAGCAGCTTCAGGATTCCGCGGCGCGCTCCCGGCGTGAGGGCAATCCAATCGCGAACCGAAAGCACTTTCCGCTTACCGGCATCATCCTCGCGCTGCTCGTAGATGATGTAACCGCTGGGATAGCGCCCGCCCGACAGGTAGGCATGAGTGGTCCCCGCCTGTTTGCGGGAGATGCGCGTCCACATTCCGGGGGTGCGGTCCAGCCAGCCGTTGGAGAGTCGCGCCGCAGTCTGGTAGATGTCGCGAAAGCGATCGTGTTCTTGAGGATCGACCGCCTGCAGCGGATCTCCTTCCGAAGGATTGCCCAGATCTTGCGTGGAGGTTTCGTAGATGCACGCGCTTCCGGCGTGCTCGTAACCAACCTTGCGATAAAGCCGCGAGGTCGACGCATAGAGCGCGGAAAGCGGCACGCCGGTGGCATGGAGCTCGCGCAAGATGCCGGACATCAGCTCGAACGCGATTCCGCTTCCGCGAAGCTCGGGCTGGACCCCGACAGCCGCAATCGCTCCCATGGGAATCGATCGTCCGCCGAACCACTGCCCCGGACGATAGACGCCCAGTCCCGCCACGACTCGCGCACGATCGTCGAGCAGGACGCGGAAGTTTTCTCGCCCGACCTGCTGTACGTACGGCTCCCACGACTCTTCTGGAAAGGAAAAGGTCTGGCCGAGCAGCCGCGAGAGCTCCTTCTCCGCGTCTGCGGGGTGGGGCGCCTCGGATAAAGGGAGCAGTCGCATCCATCACGTCCCGTTCTTGCGAAAGGTGGTCGACCCGAGGCTGGGTTGCCTCTCCTCGATCGCGATCTCAGGTCAGTCGCGCAGGTAGTGGCAGGTGTATCCGCCCGGATTCTTCTTCAGGTAGTCCTGATGGTATTCCTCGGCGGAGTAGAACGGCCCCGCGGCCGTGATCTCAGTCACGATCGGATCACGCCACTTGCCGGATGCGTCGACCTCTTTCTTGACGCGCTCGGCCGTCTCGCGCTGCGCTTCACTGGTGTAGAAGATCGCCGATCGATATTGCGAGCCGCGGTCGTTCCCCTGGCGATCCTTGGTGGTGGGATCGTGCATCCGGAAGAACCATCCGAGGAGATCCGCATAAGCCAGCTGCGTCGGATCGAAGACGATGCGGATCGATTCCGCATGGCCGGTCTTTCCGGTCTTCACGTCAGGATACGTCGCGTTGGCGAGGTGACCGCCCGTGTAACCCACTTCCGTATCGAGGACGCCCGGGATCTCGCGGATGATCTCTTCCATACCCCAGAAGCATCCGCCGGCCAGAATCGCGGTCTCTGTCTGGGCGCTCGCTTTGCCTGGTCCGTCATTCATGGTAGCTGCTCCTTCCGGCCGCGCCGGATCCGAGGATTGCGTGGAACCTTCCGCGAGGAGGGAGCCCGTCTCTTCCGCAACCGCGTCCTTGCCGCGATCGAAGCCGATCCAGGCCAACGCCGCCACGGAGACGCTTCCAACCAACAGGATCCAACGTAGCGATGCGGTTCCGCCGAGCATGTGTACCTCCGAATGGTTCTGCGCGCCACGATTTCCGTTCACCGCAGATACCCGCTCATAGGATAGCCGTGACCAGCGGCGCCGAGCCCGGTGAGTTTGCGCCCATTCCGTACGGACGATGCAGCTCCGCGACGTTCGGCGAAACGTCCGAGGCTACGCGAGGTCCGCAACGCCAGACGCAAGATCTGGAATGGACAGCTGCTCAGCGTCCGCGAAGGCACCGCTGGGTCCGGTCGGAAGAGGTCCGGCTATGAGACCGCTTCGGCGTACTCCCCGGAGGAGTCCGAGTCCTGACCGAAGACCATCGGAACATGCTCCTCCCCGACCAACTCGCCCTCCAAGGTGCGCACCTCGGGAAGGGGATGCTCGCGCACGTGCGTATCCCATGCTTCGGAGAGCGCCTTCTGCTTGTCGATCGGCACGGCTGACCAGGCCAACCGCCCCCGACACTTCGGGAACTTCGAGCAGGAGAGCCAGAAGCCTCGTTTGGAGTCGCGCATGTTGAGCGGAGACTCGCATTTCGGGCAGGGAAGATCGGTCACGAAGGGCGGCGTCTTGGGAAGTTTGATCGTGCCCTTCTTCGGATCGAGATTGAGGATGCCCTTGCACTCGGGATAGTTCACGCACCCGAGGAACTTCCCGAAGCGTCCGGAGCGCAGCGTCATCCCGGAGCCGCACGACGGGCAGGCGATGTCGGTCTGCTCCGGCTCCATCGGATTGCCTTCGGAGTCGATGGGCGCGGCGTACTTGCAATCCGGATACGTTGCGCAGCTCAGGAACCTGCCGTTGCGTCCGAAGCGGAACATCGTGCCCGCGCCGCAATCGGGGCAGGTGTGCGGAGCCGGCTCCGTCTCCGCCTTCGCGTGCACCATCTCGTCGTGCGCGCGGTCCAGGCTCTTGCGGAACGGCCCGTAGAACTCGTGGAGCATCGCAACCCAGTCGTGGCGCTCTTCTTCGATCTTGTCGAGCTCCGACTCCATGTAGCGCGTGTAGGCGACGTCGAGGATCTCGGGAAACGCCTCCACCAGCTTGTCCGTCACGACCTTTCCGAGATCGGTCGCGCGCAGCTTGCGATCGCGCGGAGCGACCGGCTCGACGTACTTCCTCTCCTGAATCGTCGAAATGATGCTCGCGTAGGTCGAGGGACGCCCGATGCCTTCCTCTTCCAGCTTTTTCTGAAGCGACGCCTCGTTGTAACGCGGAGGAGGCGAGGTGAAGTGCTGCGTCGGCTCGATCTGGAGCGGGGCGAGCGCCTGGTCCTGAGCGAGCACGGGCAAGGTGGCTTCTTCCGAGCTCTTCGGCACGCCGGCAGCTTTGTAGAATCCTTCGAATGCCAGGATCCGACCGCTCGCCTTGAAGACTCCCGCCTCGCTCCCGTTGGAGAGCGCCGCCACCATCACGGTGGTGGAATCCCACTCTGCGGCGACCATCTGCGATGCGACGAATCGCTTCCAGATGAGCTCATAGAGCCGGAACTGTTCATCGGTCAGTGAAGCGCGGACGCGCGCCGGGGTGAGACGGACGTCGGTCGGACGGATCGCCTCGTGCGCCTCCTGCGCCGACTGCACCTTGGTCGTGTAGTAGTTCGGCTTCTCGGGAAGGAACTTCGCGCCGTACTCCTGGCCCACATATTCGCGCACCGCCGCGATCGCTTCCGGAGAGACGAACACGGAGTCGGTTCGCATGTAGGTGATGAGACCAGTCTGGCCGCCGCCTCCCCGCAGATCGATTCCTTCGTAAAGCTGCTGCGCGATCCGCATGGTCCGCTTGAGCGGATATCCAAGAGCGTTGGAGGCTGCCTGCTGCAGGGTGCTCGTGATGAATGGCGGAGAGGGGCGCGACTTGACGCGCTTGGTCTCGATCGACTTGACCCGATACTGGAGCTTCCCCTTGCGGTCGGCCCCGGTGGACTGTCCGACCACGAGGATGCGATTCCTGGCCGGTCCCTTTCCCTTCGGGTCCTCGGTGCGCCGGATCTCGGTATCCTCGAAGCCGATCTTCCGGGCGGCTTCCAACGCCTGGTCCACGTCGACCGCTTCGAACGCCTTGCCCCCCACTTCGACGAGCTCCGCGCGGAAACTGTCGTGATCGGCCAACCATGCGAGCCGGTCTTTGACCGTCCGCTGCTTGTCGGGATCTGCTTCGCCGAGGAAGAAAGCCCAGGAGCGCGCGAGGTCGTTCGCGTGATCCAGATCGGTGGTGAACACTCCCGCGATGCGCCACAGCTCTTCGGGAACGAACGCCTCGATCTCCCGCTCCCGTTCCACGACCAGCCGAACCGCGACCGATTGCACTCGACCGGCGCTCAATCCTCCCGCCACCTTCTTCCACAGGAGGGGAGAAACCTGGTAGCCGACGATGCGGTCGAGGATGCGCCGCGCCTGCTGGGCGTTCACCTTGTTCTCGTCGATGGGACGCGGATGCTGGAACGCTTCTTCGATTTGCGCCCGCGTGATCGCGTTGAAGACGACGCGCTTGGCTCGGGCGGGTTCGACGCCCAGCGCTTGCGCCAAATGCCAGGCGATCGCCTCCCCTTCCCGGTCGAGGTCGGTCGCGAACCAGACGTCGGAAGCCTTTCCGGCGGCAGACTTCAGCTCCCGAACGGTCTTCTGCTTCGCCGGGAGGACCTCGTAAGTCGGGCGGAAGTCGCGTTCCAGATCGACCCCGGGCACTTCCTGCTTCACCCCCTTGGGAGCGCGCGTCGGCAAGTCTCGGACGTGACCGACGCTTGCCATCACCAGAAAATCCTGTCCCAGGTACCGGTTGACGGTCTTCGCCTTGGTCGGGCTCTCCACGATGACCAGCTGACGCCCATCCTTGTTGAAGACTCGCTCCTTGGACTTGGCGGTCCGTGAAGCCTTGGATGCCGAG
>CAMPIC010000308.1 GCA_946886185.1 uncultured bacterium | reverse complement strand
CAGAAGACGAAACCCTTACCATTCAGACCGGAGGAGTAATCGAGGATCGTCCCCCGCAGGAGCAGCTCGCTCCGCGGATCCAGAAGGAGCCGCACTCCTCCCTGCTCGATCACCAGATCCTCTTCGTCGCGCTCTTCGGTGAAGCCGAGGTCGTAGGAATAGCCGGAGCATCCACCTGCGCGCACGCCGACCCGCAAAAAGGTCGTCTCGGGCGAGAGGGATTCGGCGAGGATCGCCTCCTTCGCGGCGGCAACCGCCTGATCGGTGATGCTGATGCCGCCCTGAACCGTCGATTCGTTCATGATCGTCCTGTCCTTCCTTTCGTCTCTTCGAGTATCCACCTGCCCTCATTATCGGCCCCCGAAGCGGCCGCGTCGACAGGTTCGCTCACTGGCGCCGAAGAGCGCGCAGCTCCTCCACCACCCGGCACGCCTCTTCGATGACGATCTCCACCTCCTCGGCGGTGTTGAATCGGCCCAGGCTGAAGCGAAGCGCGCTCCTGGCCTCCGCGGGCGACCTCCCGAGGGCGAGGAGCACGTGCGACGGCTCCAGGCTCGCCGAGGCGCACGCGCTCCCGCTGGAGAGCGCCACCGTGCGCAGGCCGAGGAGGAGCGCTTCTCCCTCCAAGGCGCGAAAGCTCAAGTTCAGGACATGCGGCGCGCGACCGCTCGGCGGAGTGTTGCGCACCACTCCCTCCAGGCGCTCGAGCAGTTCGGATTCGAGGCGGTCCCGCATCGCTTCGATCCGAGGCACGTCCTCGCCGAGCCGCTCCATCCCCAGCTCACACGCCTTGCCGAACCCGACCAGCCCGGGCACGTTGAGCGTACCGGAGCGCACTCCGCGCTCGTGGCCGCCTCCATCCATCTGCGCCACGAGACGCACGCGCGGATCGCGGCGCCGCACGTAGAGCGCACCCACTCCCTTGGGTCCATAGATCTTGTGCGCGGAGACCGAAAGCAAATCGCAGCGCAGCGCGTTCACGTCGAGCGGGATCTTGCCCAGAGACTGCGTCGCGTCGGTATGGACGAGCACTCCGCGCGCGCGGCACACCTCGGCGATCGCGGGCACATCCTGCAGCACTCCGGTTTCGTTGTTCGTATGGATGATCGAGACCAGCACGGTATCGCTCCGGATTGCGCGCGCTACGGCGTCCGGCTCCACGCGCCCTTCCGCATCGACCGGCAGGATCGTGACCTCGCAACCGTCCGAGGCGAGCGCCTTGGCGGTGTCGAGGATCGCGGGATGCTCGATCGCGGTCGTGATCAGATGACGACCCTGCGTCCGATAGGCCGCCATCACTCCTTTGAGCGCGAGATTGTCCGACTCGGTCGCGCCGCTCGTGACGACGATCTCGCGAGGATCCGCCCCGAGCGCCGACGCGATCTGCCCGCGCGCGATCTCCGCCGCTTCCTCCGCTTCCCAGCCGTATCGGTGCACGCGGCTCGCCGCGTTGCCGTAACGCTCGGTGAAGTACGGGAGCATCGCTTCCAGAACGAGCGGGTCGAGCCGCGTGGTGGCGGCGTTGTCCATGTAGATCGTCTGCATCGCTGCTCCGTTCCCTCCTCGAAATGGAGGAAGCTCGCCCGATTGGCGAGAAATCCGCTATCCGCGAATCAAATTACTTCGACACGAATCCACTTTTCCTTCGATGCCCGGACCGAATCGCGCTCCCCGCGTTGTATACTCGACGTATCTTCGGGGAACCCCGCGGTACCAGATTCCCGCTCGCTACCCGGCGATTTCGCGGGATTTCGGAGGGCAAGTGACTGAGCTCAAACGCCACACGCATCCGCCCAAAGTCGTTCCCCTTCCGGAGACGCGCCGTGTCAGCTGGGTCCCGGTCGCCCTGGAGTTCACGCACCAGCTCACGGTCGCATGCTGGACCGGGAGTCTGGTCGGGCTCGCGGTCGTGGTCGTCCCGGGACTGTACGGCACGATTCAAGATCCCAACGAAGCGGCCTGGTCTTGCCTCGACTTGATCATGCGCCTCGATTTCATCGCGGGCGGAGCGGGAGCCTTCCTGCTGCTCACCACGCTCCTGATGTATCTGCTCGCTTTGCGCACGAGCGCGGCGACGCTCACACAGACTGCGATCCTGATGTCGATGACCGCCTCCGCAGTGTGCAACCACGTGCTGGTCGCTCCCAAGATGGCGGCGCTGCTTCGATCGACTCCGGATCTCTTGACCGGCACCGATCTGATCGCGCGAAGCCGTTTCGAAGAGCTGTCCCGCATCGGGATGGGTCTCCTCGGACTGCAGATCGCGCTCGGAGCGTCGCTCCTGTTCCTGGGAGTGCGCCGCTGGTATCGGTACATCGCGCCGACGCACGCGCCCCGTCTCTCGCTCATCGGTGAGTGAAGGGCCTCTCCGCACGTCGGGTCACCACGCTTTCGTCGGTCGGCTCGCGCTCCGACCACGCGACGCGCTCCGACCACGCGACGCGCTCGGACCACGCGACGCTCTCCGCGCCCCGTCAGACGAACGCACTCCGCGCTGACGATTCAGACGACCAGGTGCTGGGCCGGCTCTTCGGGGACCTGCGGATCCTCGTGCACGCCCTCGGCGATCAACGTGTGGCTCGTCGTGCGCGCGATCCGCACCGTGACCAGATCGCCGATCGCGGGACCGGCCGGAAGGATGACCGTCTTTCCGTCGTCGCTCTTCCCCACGCGATGCTCCGGATTGCGGCGGGACACATCCTCCACCAACACTTCCACCGACTGTCCCAGCCAGCGAGCGTAGCGGCGAGCCGAGATCTCTTCCTGAAGCGCGATGATCCGCTCCAGACGCTCGGCTGCGACCTCCACCGGAATCTCTTCGTCGCGCAGCTTGCGGAACGCATACGTCCCGCTGCGGGGGGAATAGCGAAAGAGAAACGCTGAGTCGTACTGCACCTCTTCCACGAGCGAGCAGGTCTCCTGGAACTCCTCTTCCGACTCACCCGGATATCCCACGATGATGTCGGTGGAGAGCCCGGCGTCCGGCAGAGATGCGCGAATCATCTCCACCAATCGAAGATACTCCGCGCGTGTGTGCCCCCGCTTCATGGAGGCGAGGAGGCGATCCGATCCCGACTGCACCGGCAGATGCAGATGCGCGCAGAGCGAAGGCCGCTCCGCCATGAGCGCGAAGACCGAAGCGTCGAACTCTGCGGGATGGGGCGAGGTGAACCGAACTCTCGCCAGACCGTCGATGCGCGAGACGCGATCGAGCAGATCGACGAACCGATCCTCACCGTGATGCCAGGAGTTGACCGTCTGACCGAGCAAGGTGACGGCCCGCGCCCCTCGCGCCACCGCTCCTTCCACCTGCCGCACCACGTCGGCCAGAGGAAGCGACTTCTCGCGCCCGCGCGTCAGCGGCACCACGCAGAACGTGCAGAACCGGTCGCACCCGCGCATGACCGGAACGAACGCGTGCACTCCTTCGACCGAGACGGGATCGAGATCGGAGTAGTCCTCATCGTCCAGGCGCAGATCGAGCGTCGGCTTGGTTGCGGCCGCTTCCACCAGCTCGGGGAGGCGGCGATACGAGTCGGGACCGAGGAAGAGGTCGACGTGCGGCAGGCGGTCGGCGAGCTCCTTGCCGAGATGTTTCGGCATGCAGCCGGTGACTCCGAGCACGAGATCGGGACGTACGCGCTTGAGCTGGCCCAGCTGGCGGAGGCGCGCCTGCACGCGCTCTTCGGCACGCTCGCGGATCGCGCAGGTGTTGAGCAGGACGAGCGACGCTTCATGGACGTCGAGGGTGCTGCGGAACCCCGCCTCTTCCAGGACGTGCGTCATCAACGCGGAGTCGGCCACATTCATCTGGCAGCCGTAGGTTTCGATGTAGACGCGCTTCAAGACGGAACGTTCTCCTGGGTGCCTGCGCGCGCGGAGCCGGACCCGGGGCCGACGGATCCACGCGTGTGCGGATCGACGAAAGCGCGATCCTCGATCAAGGTACCAGAGAGCATGGTCGATCCGCCGCTGCCCAATCGCACGCGATAGAGCCGGTTCTCCGCCACGCCCTCCGAGCGAAAGCGCACCCGCGCGTAGTTGTCGGTCAGACCTTGCCAGTGCTCGGGCCCCGAGGGCGCTTCCGGAAGCACCTGCTGCTCCGTCCCCTCGAGCCGGCGGAGGAAGCCGGCGCGCAGCTCCGAGCCGAGCGCGCGCAGGAGGCTGCTCCTGCGCTTGCGCTCTTCCACCGGGACCTCCTCCCCGAGGCGAGGAGCCGGAGTATCGGGTCGCTCCGAGTACGTGAAGACATGCAAGTAGGCGAGCGGCAAGGAGGCGAGAAAGCTCCGCGTGTTCTCGAACTGGAGCTCCGTCTCTCCCGGAAACCCGACCAGCACGTCGGCGCCGATTGCGAGCTCGGGGATGCGTGCTGCCGCGCGCTCCGCCATGCGCGCGTAGTGCGAAGGCGTATAGCGCCGATTCATGCGCTTGAGCACGGCGGCATCGCCGCTCTGGAGCGGCAGGTGGAGATGCCGGCAGACGCGCGGGTTCGCGCCGATCGCTTCGATCCACTCGTCGCAGAGATATTGCGGCTCGATCGAATTGAGACGGATCCGCGCGATCCCCGGCACCTCGCCGAGAGCTCGCAGGAGCTCGGGAAGCGCGCAGGGCGGAGCGAGATCGTGCCCCCAGAGCGCGGTGTTGATCCCGGTGAGCG
>CAMPIC010000307.1 GCA_946886185.1 uncultured bacterium | reverse complement strand
GTCACATACAGCTCAGCTCGATTCTTGACGAATGTGCTCCGGCGCACTGTGAGGCGGCTGTCTCGACTGAGGAAGATCGCTGCACCATGGTCATGCGCAGGGAAGCTGCTCCCCACGACATTCTCCCGGAAGGTGCAGTCCTCGATGAGGAGATCCACGTCCACGGCACAGACTCCACCGCCGTTCGCGCTCGCGCCTCGGTAGAACGTGAAACCACGGATCGTTACGAGGGAGTGCTCGACTCTGAGGATGCGCCTCGTCAGCTCACCGTCGAGGATGGTGGACTCGCGCCCCTCCTCCGACATCAAGACGAGGTCGTCGTTAAGCATGCGGAGCCGCTCAGGATACACTCCCGGCGCAACGAGTATCGTGTCTCCCCGATCCGCCATGTCGATCGCGGACTGGATCGTTGGATACGCCGACGGCACCCGACGAACGACGGCGGACGCTCGTGACGTCGCTTGCGGTTGCTCGTACCGGGAAACGCGATGTAGAAGGTGGTTCGCTGCTCCGAAAGCCGGTTGCGAGCTACTCGAAGCGGCCGAGGCGTTCGTACAAGGTGGTCCGCTGCACGGGAACGAAGCCAGCCTCTTGAATGAGGAGCTTGGTTTCTTCGAGCGTGGTGTGGTTGTCGTGCCCGGTCGCGAGGTGCACGTTCTCCTCGAAGAGCGTTCCCCCGAAGTCGTCCGCTCCGAAGTGGAGCGCCGCCTGGCCGGTTTTCTTCCCCTCGCTGAACCACGAGGCCTGGATGTGCGGAAAGTTGTCGAGATAGAGCCGGGAGGCGGCCAGGATCCGTAGGTAGCGCGCCGCGCCCGCGGGACGGCGGCCGCTCTCTTCGATGAAGCGCTCCATCGGCGTGTTCCCCTTCTTGTACGACCAGGGCACGAACGCCGTGAACCCTCGATGCTCATCCTGGAGCGCGCGGATGTTGTCCCAGTGCTCCACGATGTCTTCTTCGGTTTCGATGTGGCCGTACATCATGGTCGCGGTGGAGCGCATCCCCAGCTCGTGCGCTTCGCGATGCACGGAAATCCAGGAGGCGACGTCGCCTTTCTTGGCGGCGATCTTCTTGCGGACGCGCTCGCTCAAAATCTCGGCGCCGCCTCCGGGCAGAGAACACTGGCCGGCGGCGCGCAACTCTTCCAGCACCTGCCGCGTCGTCTGTCCGCTCACCTCCGCCATGGTGTGGATCTCCGAGGCGCTGAAGAAATGAGGCGTGACCTCTGGAAAGCGGCGGCGGGTCTCCCGTACCAGATCGAGATAGAAGGAGAAGGGGATCTCTGGATTGTGCCCACCCTGCAGGAGGACGGTGGTCGCGCCTTGCTCCATCGCCGAAGCGATCTTCTCCATGACCTGGTCCACGCTGAGCGTGTACCCCTCTGGATGCCCTGGCTTGCGATAGAAGGCGCAGAACGCGCAGTCGGTCACGCAGACGTTGGTGTAGTTCGGGTTGGAGTCGATCACGAAGGTCACTTCATCGGGCGGATTCCAACGGTTGCGAACCTGCTCCGCGAGCCGGCCGATCTCGACCAACGGCGCATCCTGGAGCAGATACAGTCCGTCCGCGGAGTCGAGCCGAGTCCCGGCCGCGATCTTCTCGGCGATCGATTCCAGCCCGACGAGCGACGCACCCAATGGAAACTCTCCCCTGTTTGCAGTTCCAACGCGATTCCTACCGGTCGAACAGTACACCAACCCGGCGCGGAAGTGGGCGGCGAGTCACCAGCTCCTGCTACTCGCGGCGCAGCATCATCGAACAAAGGAGGAAGACATGCACGACCCGCCCGAGTCTGCGCCCGGGCTGGCCTATCCTTGCGCTACGACCAACAGTTCGTCCGAGCTGAACACGCGGCGGAGCCTGCCGCACCAACAATGAACGAGCCGCGTGATCCGGCCCCCGGCAGTCACGCGGCTCTCTTCAAGGCGGTCAGCGCGCCGCCATCAGATCAACTAGGCAGATCGAGCGTGATCGTCCCGGTGATCGTGACGTCGATCCGAATCTCCCAATCGAAGTTGGTGTCCTCCGAGAGCGGCAGGGATTGCCCCATCCAGGTCACGCATCCCGACACGTTGGCCGGCTGGTTGTTCTGCACCGCGTCCAAAAGATCCTCGAGCATGTCATTGACCACCGCGACGCCCGCCGGATCGAGGTTCGCAGTGCGGAAGTCGTACGTCTCTCCCGCCGTGTCCTCGAAATTTACCACCAGCGGCACATCCGATCCTCCCGGCTCGCGCCGGATCAGCACCGTCGTATTGGCGATGGTCCGATCAGGGTTCGGATCGGCGCGTGTCACGCGATACGCCACGCCGGCGAGCGCGATCGCGGTCACGCTGTCGATGTCCGCATCTTCCAGGATCTCGGCGAGGTCGAGGCTGTCGGCGAGGTCGAAACACTCCACCTGCCCCTTGTCGTTGATGATCCCGCGCGCCTCGAACGGCACCGTGGTCGAGCCGCCGACCGCGAGCTCGATCACCTTCTCTTCGATATCGGGAATGAGCGGACAGCTCGCGCCCGTGAGCGCGACGATCACGGCGCACAGGGCGGTGAGCAGTCCGGCGGAATGAAGCTTTTTCATGATACGGATTCTCCCTTCGTCACCGTGACTACATGCCCACGCTCAAGCCCACCGCGACACCGCTTTCCGCAGCCGCGTTGAACTCGCCGTGCAGGATCAAGTACCGGAGGTTCAGTCGCCCCCCGACCGTGAGATGAACATTTCCTTCGCGCTCGAAGTCGACTTCCACCGTTTCATCGGTCTGGTCGCTGGTGTATTCGCCGGACATATCGAAGGTGTCGTATCCCACTCCGATGTACGGCTCGATGACTCCGAAGCGCTTGGAGCCGGTCACATTGAATTGGAGGGTGGTCGCGTCGATGAGCCCGTCTCCGACATCGAACTTTTGATACATCACTCCGGCCGCCACATCGACCGGCGGCTCCAACATGTACTGCGTGATCGAATGCTGGGCGCCGATTCCGAACAGCTCCAGCTCGCCCAGGTCCGCGTCGCCCAGATCGATGGAGATCCAGCGCACCAGCACCGCCGATCCCAAAATTCCGCCGATCATGAGCTGCGGAGAGGCGATCGTGAAGTTCTCCATGTCGAATCCGCCGGGATGGTAGAGCTGGGTTCCCGCCTGCCCTTGCTGGGCAACCGCTTCCGTGTCTCCGATCACGGTCGGCGCGACGAAGTCATCGCCTTCGGCGCTCTGGAATCCCGGAGGATCGGTGGGGCGATAGACTCGATCGTCATCGTCGAAGCTTGCTCCCATCACGTTTGCCTGGATCTGGAACGTGAGCTCGCTCTTCGGGATGTATCCGGTCTGGAACACCGATCCGTTGAGCGTCGAGGAGAGAGCGCCCACGAGCGGCTGGAGGTAGCCGCGAGCATTCTCATCGGCCAGAGCGCCGAGGTTTGCTTCGAGCTGAGCTCGGGCCGATCCTCCGAACAGGGCGACCAGCGCGAGTGCAATCCCCGCCCCGAGGCGCAGTGAAGTTGACTTCATGAATTCTGATCTCCTTGCGTCCATCCGTTGGACATAGGGATTCCCAGGCGGCTGAGGGGCTTCGACCGGCGGCGCGCAGAGGAGATCCCACCCCGCCGGAGGACAGTGCCTGCCCATCCACCACGCCCCGGTTCGACCATGTGAGGGCCTGGGCGGCGGCCTCACGCGAAACTCTCGGCCGGATCCCCGGAACGCGGGAAAGGAGGCTACAAGTTTCGGGCCGCTCGGAGGGTATCCGCGGGGCTGATGCTTGTCAAATCGAGCAGGGAATAGCCCAAAGCAGGAATCGGCCGCTCACCTGGCGCCTGCACCCGCGGTGGATCGCAATCAGAACTTGCGCCAGAGCGCGAAGCGCCCGGGTCCGGTGAGCATCAGTCCGACTGCAACGGCGAAGAGCTCCATGGCATGCGAAGCGTTCGACCATCCGGAGGACGGGTTGTCCGCCGGCAGGCTCAAATGGCGCATCATCGCCACTCCCATCGTGCAGGCGAGAAGCGCGGCGGCGGGCCGGGTGAAGAGGCCGAGCATGATGAAGATCGAGCAGAAGAACTCCGAGAACGCCGCCAAGAATCCCCAGAAGACAGGGACGAACGCAACTCCGAGGTTGGCCATCGCTCCCCCGGTGCGCTCCCATCCTTCCGGACCGGCAGAGATCTTGCCCCATCCATGAAATGCGGCAACGCTGAAGCCGACGATCAAGCGAATGACGAGCAGTCCCAGGTCACGCAGTTTTCCCGAGTCTCCGAGCTTGGGCACGATATCTCTCCCTTCCCGACGCCGATGCGCCGGCCTGCGTAATTCCCGGCGATGTTCAAAACTGCAGCGACCGAATCCCAGCGATGTTTTCAGAACGCAGCGATCGCCGTTACTCCCGGCGGTGCTGCAAGAAGTCACTGGCCGTCAATCGAGCGAGAATGATGCGTGAGCGACCGCGGTGATCTCTTTCTCGATCGAGCTCACGTCGTTCATACCGTAATCCGCGATCATGGTGCTGTTGCGCGGAGTGATCTGGAGAACGCCCATACGCGCGCGACGGATCGGACCGAGCTTCGCGCCCGACGCCTCCGCGATGCGGCGAGCGCGGTCCATCGCGTCCTTCGCCGCCAGCTCCTGGATCTCCGCCTTGATGTCGGCCAGCTTGGTGTAGTGATACTCC
>CAMPIC010000306.1 GCA_946886185.1 uncultured bacterium | reverse complement strand
TCTGTACAGCGCCGTGTCGCTCGAGGTGATGGAAGCGATCGCCCGGACCGCTCCCGATCCCATCCCGATCGAACCGTCAGCCGACCCGCCCGGTAGAATCGCTGCCGGGGACGAGTAGAGCCGAGCCGACCTTCGGGCACAGGTGCGGAGATCGGGATGGACAGGGGTGACGGTCCAGCCCCCCACTCGCATCCCGGCATACCTTCGGGCACAGGTGCGGAGATCGGGATGGACAGTGCGGAAACGGCTGCTATACTCCATCCTTTGCGATCGATTTTCACTCTCTGCCCGCCGGAACGACCGGCCCGGGACGGGGAGCTTCAGGAGGCAACTTTTTCGATGCACGATACCCGCAGTCACCACTCTCACCTTGAGTCCGACGGCTCGGCCCTCGACACCGAGGACATGCCGCGCGAGCCCAAGCCGAAGCAGCCGCTGACCGTAGACAACATCTTGAACCGCGATGAAGAGGACGATCGGGATCACGGCGATCTCGAGCAGCTCCTCTCCATGTACGACGATTCGATGAAGAATCTCGAGGAGGGGGAAATCCTCCGCGGGCGCATCCTGCGCGTCGATGCCGACGAAGTGGTCGTCGACATCGGGTTCAAGTCCGAGGGCGTCATCCCGCTGAGCGAGTTCGGCGACACCGACGCGATTCGCGTGGGCGACGAGATCGACGTGTTCCTCGAGAAGATGGAGAACCAGGACGGACTGGTCGTCCTCTCCAAGCAGCGCGCCGACTTCCTCAAGGTCTGGGACCGCGTCCGTGAAGCGGCGGATCGCGGCGAGGTGGTGGAAGGGCGGATCACCCGCAAGATCAAGGGTGGCGCCGTGGTCGATCTCTTCGGAGTGGAGGCGTTCCTGCCGGGGAGCCAGATCGCGCTCCGGCCGCCGCACTCGGTGGACGACCTCATGGGCGATACGCTGCAGTTCAAGATCATCAAGCTCAACAAACGCCGCCGCAACATCGTGGTCTCCCGGCGCCTGGTGCTCGAGGAGGAGCGCTCGGCCGCGAAGGAAGAAATCATCCGCGATCTCGAGGTGGGACAGATCCGCTCCGGGTACGTCAAGAACATCACCGATTTCGGCGCGTTCATCGACCTGGGCGGAATCGACGGCCTGCTCCACATCACCGACATCTCCTGGGGCCGGATCAAGCATCCGACCGAGGTGCTCACGGTGGGAGATCAGGTCAACGTCAAGGTCCTCTCCTTCGAGCCGGAGCGCGAGCGCATCAGCCTCGGTCTCAAGCAGCTCACGGAGTATCCGTGGGAGCGCGTCGAGGAGAAGTTCCCGGTCGGGACCAAAGTCACCGGTCGGGTCGTCTCCATCACCGAATACGGCGCATTCGTGGAGCTGGAGCGGGGCGTGGAAGGTCTCATCCACGTTTCCGAGATGTCCTGGACCAAGCACATCCGCCATCCGAACAAGATCCTCACCGAGGGTCAGGAAGTGGAGTGCATGGTGCTCAAGATCGACAAGGACAACGAGAAGATCTCCCTCGGTCTCAAGCAGGTGGAGCCCGATCCGTGGCTCACGCTGGACGAGAAGTATCCGATCGGAATCGCCGTCGCCGGAAAGGTGCGCAACCTGACCAACTTCGGCGCCTTCGTGGAGCTCGAGGACGGAATCGACGGACTGGTCCACATCTCCGATCTCTCCTGGACGCGGCGGGTCAATCATCCATCGGAGATCTTGAAGAAGGGGCAGGACGTCGAGGTCAGGATCCTCAACATCGACAAGGAGAACCGCCGGATCTCGCTCGGCCTCAAGCAGGCGGGAGAGGATCCGTGGCCACGCCTCGTCGAGAAGTATCCCGCGAACGCGGACGTCCAGGGCAAGGTCCTGAAGGCGATGGACCGCGGGGTGATCGTGATCGTCGACGAAGAGGTGGAAGGGTTCGTTCCCTCGAATCAGCTCGGAATCGACGAAGGCAAGAATCCCGAGGAGTTCTACTTCGAAGGAGACGTGCTCGATCTCGTCGTGACGCGCATCGATCTGGCCAACCATCGCATGGTGCTCTCGCAGAAGGGCTGGCTGGAGCAGCAGGACGACGAGACGCGCGCGGCGTTCGTGACCGCGATGGGCAAGCGGGCCGAGGAGCAGCGCGCGAAGGGCGCCTCGGAGAACGGCAAGGAATCGTCGCAAGACGGTCCGGAGCATGATGCGGAGCCGGTTTCG
The DNA here is from genome assembly GCA_946886185.1 of uncultured bacterium. Next base: position 2,489 of record CAMPIC010000306.1, on the reverse strand, counting down.
GCAGACGAGGACGGTTCGTCCGAATCCTGATCCGAGACCGACGCCGAGCTCGAATGTGAAGAGGGGGGAAGCCGGCGCTTCCCCTTCTTCATTTTCGGCCCCGGGGTTTGCCGCGACGGCGCGAGATGCGGGAAAACGATTGAACGGCCATCGCAACGGTTCCTAGAATGGCGCGGCTCGCGCACCGCGGCGGTGGGCGAGCCTCGGGCACGACCCGGGCGCAGATGGGCTTTCCGATCGTTCTCGGAGAGCGGCACGATGGCGACGGGACGATCGAACGGGGGTGGTGATGCTTTCGATTCTGAAGCTGGTCTCCCTCCTGGCTCTGATGTCGGCGTTGATCTTCGTCTTGATTCAGAACGTCAGCACACGCGTCGATGTGGACCTGCCGGGGGTGGCCGAATACAAGGGGCAGCCGCTCGCGCTCGTGATGTTCTGCTCCTATCTGGCCGGGCTCGTGACGTTCGCGGTCATCCACGTCTTCAACGTGATTCGGCTCCAGACGCAAATCGCGCGTCTCAAGCGCGAGAACCGCCGGGTCGCGGAGGAGCTCCACCAACTTCGCAGCATCACGCTCGAAGAGCTTCCACTAGAGGAAGATCCGGCGCTCGGGCCGCCCAAGCCGTGAGGGAGAGGCGATGACCACCGGACAGTTCTGGCTCCTCGTACTGGTGCTCCTGCTCGTGCTCGCGGTCACGGGGCTCCCCTGGCTGCTCAGCCGGCGGCGCGAGGAGCGTCCCTGGAACGCCGCCCAGGCGTATCTGGAGACGATCGACGCCTTGATCCGCGGCCAGCGTGTGCAAGCGCTCGACGCGCTCCGCAGGGTCGCGCGGGAGGAGTCGGACAACGTCCTCGCCTACCTGCGGCTGGGCGATCTGGTGCGCGTGATGGGGCAGCCCGCGAAAGCGCACAAGATCCACGCCGGACTGGCCGCGCGCCCGATCGACGACCCGGAGCTGATGCTCCGCATCCGGGAGTCTCTCCTCGAGGATCTGGTCGCGATGGAGGCGTGGCCCGAGGTGGTGCGGCTGGGGGAGCGGGTGCGCTCGGAGAAGAAGCGCAGCACCGTGGCGCTGGCCTCGCTCTCGCGCGCCTATGTGTCGCGGGGAGAGTGGGAGCGCGCCTTCTCGGTGCTCGGCGAGCTGGAGCGGATCGCTCCGCAAAACGTCGAGCTCCGCCCGGCGCAGGCGCGCGTCCTGGCGGCGCAGCAGCGTCTCGCCGCCGGCGAACCGGCCGAGGCGCGACGGCTTCTCGAGGATGCGATGAAGCAGGGAGCGAACGAAGGAACGGAGCGCATCCTGCTGGGAGACGTGTACGCCGCGGAGGAGGATCACGAGCGCGCCGCCGAGCTCTGGCTGGAATTCGCGGAGGCGCATCCGGAGCGCGCGGGCGAGGTGTTCGCGCGGCTCGAGCGCTCCTACTACGAGATGGGAAAGTTCGGCGATCTGATCGAGGTGTACGAGCGTCTGCTGGAGAAGACTCCCCGCTCTCCCGCCGCGGAGGTCGCGCTCGCCGACATGCACCGCCGGCGGGGGAGGCCCGAGGAAGCGATCCGGGTTCTGCAGGCCGCGCTCGCGGCCGATGCTTCGCATCAGGAAGCGCGCCGCATGCTCATCGAGTGTTATCTCCATTCGGGCCAGACGCAGGCCGCGCTCGAGGAGATCGACGCGCTGCTCGGCTATCACGCCATGGCGGGGCGCCCCGACATCGGTTCCGCCAGCAGCTCACCCGCCTTCGCGACCCGTTCGGCCGACTCATGAGTCCCCGGCGGCTCCGCGCGCGCGACTCGCTCCTGAGCTGCCTGCTGATCTCCGCGTCGCTCGCGCTCACCGCGTTCCCGGCGGACGCGCAATCGGTGAGCGGCCGCGCGCGAAGCCCCTGGATGATCTGGTCCGACTCCCGCAGCGACGACTGGAACGAAGCGCGCGAGCGAGTGCGGGCCGAGGAGGCGCGCCCGCTCATGGAAGCGCTCTCGCGGCGATCGCGCGATGCGGAAGGCTCGGCGCGCGCCGCCTACTGGTTGGGCCTCTACCACTACGGCTCGGGCGATCCGGCCACCGCCGCTCCCTACTTCGATCTCGCCGCGGGGGGAGAAGATCCCGAAGTGGCGCGGCAGGCCCGCATCTGGAACGCGCAGTGCCGGCAGCTCCTCGGCGGCGAGAGCGAGGGCGCGACCGATTCGCCTCCGGAAAATCTGCGTGATTCGTTCGCCTTGCGCGCCGCCGTGAGCGAAGCGGATGCGCTCGTGCGCGCGGGCCATCCCTTGGAAGCGCTGCGCAGCTATCTCGCGCTCGAAGCGGAAGCGCGGGCGCTCGAGTGCCTTTCCTGGATCTATTATCGCGTGGGACTGATTCTGAGCGCTTCCGGGACTCGCGAGGGCTCCTCCGACTGGGCCCCCTTGGCGGAGTGGGATCCGGTGGTCGCGACCTCCCCGGAGCGCGCCCTGATCGCGAAGCTGCGCAATCAGCCTCGTGCGGTCTCGGCTCCTC
>CAMPIC010000305.1 GCA_946886185.1 uncultured bacterium | reverse complement strand
ATACTCCGGCGCGCGGGAGCGGTTCGCGTGACAGGGAGTAGTATACGCGCGGCTCTCGAACGGGGTTCGCCCCCGTGGGATACCGCCGTTCATCGAACCTTTGTGAGTTTCGGACTCGACTCCACGAGGACTCGCGACCGACCGAGCTCATCAACGCTGCCAGGTCCCCCGGTCTGAGGAGGTCTCGGATTTGATCCTTCGTCGATACGTCCTGACGAGCCTGATCCGACCGTTCTTCCTCGGGTTCGGATTCATCACCTTCCTGCTCACGATGGAGATGCTCCTCGACCTGCTCGATCTCCTCATCGGCAAGGGGATCGATGTCGTGACCGTCGCGCGCCTGTTCCTTCTGGCGCTCGGATGGATGGTCGCCCTCTCCGTGCCGTGCGGCGTCCTGGTCGCCGTCCTCATGACCTATGGACGCATGAGCCAGGACAATGAGATCACCGCCCTCCGCGCGAGCGGAGTCCACCTCTTTCGGATCATCGCCCCGAGCCTGTGGCTGTCGGTCATTCTGGCCGCGGCCCTGGCTGCATTCAACAACTACGTACTCCCCGAATCGAACTACGCCTACGCGAAGCTGCTGCAGCAGATCTCCCGGAAGAATCCCACCGCGCAGATCCGCGAAGGTGTGATCCTCCAGGACTTCGAGGGATATTCGATCCGGATCAATCGCCTCGACAACCGCTCCGGGCAAATGGAGGACGTGCTCATCCTCGACTCGACCAGCGATCCCGAATCCCCCCGCACCATCCTCGCCTCGAGCGGCTATCTGACTTTCGAGCCCGAGACGCGCCGGCTCTCCCTCGAGTTGGAGGACGGCACCATGCACGAAGCGGATCCGAGCTCCACCGAGGGGGAATACCGCGTGGTCTCCTTCGCCACGCAGACGCTCACCATCACCGACTCCGACGATCCCTGGGGAGACGCGTCGGAACGGCGGCGGAGCGATCGCGAGATGTCGATTCCGGAAATGGAGGGGCAGATCGCGGAGCTGGAGGAAAAGCGCTCCGAACAGCGCGCGGAAATCCAGTCGGCGCTGGGTCGGATCGACCTGCCGAGCCTGGGTGCGCTGACCGCGCTCGAGCCGGAGCTCCTTCCCCGATCGGGATGGCGCAAGCTGCTCGACCAGGTGAAGGGGCGCGAGGGGGACGTTGCGCCCGAGAAACGCACCTGGACGCGCGAGGAGCAGGGGGTCCTGGAGCTGATCCAGGGTCGGATGCGCGAGGTGGCGAGCCTCGACCGGCAGATCCAGAAGTTCGAGGTGGAGATCCACAAGAAGTTTTCGATTCCGGCCGCGTGCGTCGTCTTCGTCCTGGTTGGCGCGCCGCTCGGAATGCTGGCGCGGCGCGGCGGGATGGCGGTGGGCTTCCTGAGCGCGGCATTCTTCGTCTTCTACTACCTCTGCCTGATCGGCGGGGAGCAACTCGCGGATCGACGCCTCTTCCCCAGCTGGCTCGCGATGTGGCTGCCGAACATCCTCCTGGGAGGCGGAGGCGTCCTCCTGCTGATGCGAGCGCTCCGCTCGGGGCGCGCCACTCCGCGGAGGACGCACTCTTGAAGATCCTGGATCGCTATCTCCTGGGACAGTTTCTCTCCTGGTCGGCCATCGGCCTCGCCACCTTCGTGCTCCTCTTCGTGGTGGTCGACCTCTTCGAGAAGATCGACATCTTCGTCGATTACAAGACTCCCGTGCCGACGATCGTGAAGTTCTACGCTTATGGTCTGACCACCATCATCACGCAGGTGCTCCCGGTGGCGCTGCTCCTGGGCGCTCTCCTCTCGCTCGGCCAGCTCCGCAAGTTCGGAGAGCTGACGGCGATGCAAGCTTCGGGACGATCTCCGTGGCGTCTCGCCGCTCCGCTCCTTCTGTCCGCGCTCTTCCTCTCGATCCTGCAGTACGGACTGAACGAGCGATTCGCCGCCGATCACTATCTGCAGAAGGAGCGCATCCTCACCGAGGACATCAAGAAGCTCTCCGCGGCGGACCGCGAGAGCCAGGCCAACGTGCGCCTGCTGGGAAGAGGCGGTCGACTCTGGGTAGCCCAATTCTTCGACGCGCGCACGGAGGTGCTGCGCAACGTATCGCTCCAGTGGCTGCGCCCTCCCACCCTCGCGGCGCGCATCGATGCGGAGCGGGCGCGCTTCGATGGAGAGGTGTGGCGCTTCGAGCGCGGATATCTGCGTGCCTTCCACGACTCGACCGAGACGGTGCTTCCCTTCCGGGCTTTCGCGAGCAGCGACATCCTCGAGATCCCGCAGGATTTCATCCGCCGCAAGGTGGATCCGTTCCGCGCCGGGATGAAGGAGCTGCTCCAGTACGCGCGGCGCGTGGGCGAGAGCGGCGGAGAGACGCAGGCGTACATGACGGACTTCCACCTGCGCGCTTCCTATCCACTTTCCGGGCTGATCCTCGTAGTCCTGGGCACCGGTCTGTCGCTGCGCGTGATCCGCGGGAGCGGATTCGTGGTCGGGATCGGCGTCGCCCTCGCAGTCGGCTTCACCTATCTCGCGCTGATCCGGGCAGGCCAAGCGCTTGGCTATCACGGGACGCTGCCGCCGGCACTCGCCGCCTGGATCGGCAACATCGTGTTCGGATTGATCGGCGGATTCATCTTCTGGAAAGTGGCTCGATAGAAGCGCATCCGAGAGGGATCCAAGGCGCCTGGCACTGCTACGGATCCCCGGCATGAATACGACGCAGCAGGAGGATGCAATCGCGCAGGAGATGCAATGCGGGGGATCCTGCCTCCGTCCACCGCCCGCCACCAGGTCGACGGCGCCACGGTCAGGCCAGCGTGATTCGCCCCTCGCGCGCCACCGGAACCAGATCGACCGCGTCCAGGCGGATCGACTCGTCGAGATCCCCGTCCAACCCCTGCGCGATGAGGTCGCGTCCCGCGGCGGACTCGCGAATCATCGCGTTCAGATCGCGCCGGTGCGCCAGATAGAGGATCCAGGCCGCGCGCGCGCCGTCGTTGAGCAGCTCGGAATCTCCCTTGCCGAGCAGATCGATCAGCATCCCGGCCGCGACCATGTCCTCCATGGCGAAGCGCCCGTCGTGGCCGCTGCAGATGATGGTCAGCTCGGAGTCTTCCTTGGCGTCGAGATAGCGCACGAGCGCGTTCATGTTGACGAAGGAGAGGAGCAGCTTCTCCAGCGCCTCCATCGACCGCGTGAGGAGCGGCGGACCGCTCAGGAGCGCGAACAGCACCGTCTTTCCCTGCAGGTGCGGATCCTGGAACTCACGCGGAGAGTTCCCCAGATCGAACCCCGAGACGTTCGCGCCGTCCTGCTCTCCCGCGAGGAGCGCGGTGGCCCGATCGAGGGTCGACTGCAATTGCTTCGCCCCCTCCACCGATTCCACCGGAATCACCTGCTCGACGCCGGAATCCAGCGCGAAGGCGAGCGAGCTGCAGGCGCGCAGCACGTCCACCACGACGACGCGCCGGCCTTTGGTATAGAAGAGCGGGATCTCCTGAGGGGTGACGAAGAGGTCGATCCTCATCGAAGCTCGGCCTGATCGAGTCCCGTCGCCTTTCCATTGCCGGCGCGGTTTCGCTCCACGAAGCGCGTATCGATGCGCCCGGCCAGGAACTCCGGATGCGCGAGGATCTCGCGATGGTAGGGAATGGTGGTGTCGATTCCCTCGATCTCCATCTCTCCCAGGGCCCGCGCCATGCGCGCGATCGCCTCCTCGCGGTCCCGACCGTGCGTGATCACCTTCGCGATCATGGAGTCGTAGTAAGGCGGAATGATGTACCCGGCATAGATGTGCGTGTCGACGCGCACCCCCGGCCCACCCGGCTGATGGAAGCGCGTGATCTGTCCCGGGCAGGGCCGGAACTGCTGATACGGAGACTCCGCGTTGATCCGGCACTCCAGGGAGTGACCTGTGACCGTGATGTCGCTCTGCTGCAGACCGAGCGGCTCACCGGCGCCGATGCGAATCTGGAGTTTGACCAGATCCACTCCGGTGATCATCTCGGTGACCGGATGCTCGACTTGCAGGCGCGTGTTCATCTCCATGAAATAGAAGGCGCCGTCCTGATAGAGAAATTCCATGGTGCCGACGCCGCGATAGCCGATTTCGCGCGCGCCGCGGCAGGCGACTTCTCCCATCGCCCGCCGGATGTCGGGATCGAGGACCGCGCACGGTGCTTCTTCCAGCAGCTTCTGATGGCGCCGTTGGATCGAGCAGTCCCGCTCGTGCAGATGGATCACGTTTCCATGCGCGTCCGCCACGATCTGGATCTCGACGTGGCGTGGATGCTCGAGCAGCTTTTCCAGGTAGAGCGCACCGCTTCCGAACGCCGCCTGCGCTTCTGTCTGCGCCAGCTCGTACTGCCGGACCAGCTCCTCGGCCGCGGTCACGACGCGCATACCCTTGCCGCCGCCGCCGTCGCGCGCCTTCAGGATGATCGGATAGCCGATTTCCTCGGCCATCTCGAGCGCGTTCTTCGAGGACTCGAGGACTCCTTTGTTCCCCGGGATCACCGGCACTCCGGCCGCGATCATGGCCACCTTCGCCTCGCTCTTGTCCCCCATGATCCGGATCGATTCGGCGGAAGGGCCGAGAAAGACGATCCCGGAGGATTCGCAGGCATCGGCGAATTGGTGGTTCTCGGAAAGGAAGCCGTAGCCGGGATGGATCGCGTCCGCACCGGTGATCTCGGCCGCGCTCAGAA
>CAMPIC010000304.1 GCA_946886185.1 uncultured bacterium | reverse complement strand
GCCCGTACCCCTCGTCCGGCAGCATCCCAAGCGAGCGCCCCAGCTCGGCCAGGAAGATGAACGACAAGAGCGGTCCCCATCCGACAACGACGAGTGCTAGGCCGATCCGCACCCACTTGCTCTCGAAAACCTTCTTCATCGCTCCTTCATCGCGCATCACGCTGCCACCTTCTGGCCGCCTCAGCCCCGTATCTTGTTTCATCGGCGGGCGGAGCACTTTGCTTCACCGGAACGGCATCGCCGTCATGTACGATCTCTCCGTTTTTCGATTCTCTTCCTTGGCAGCGGCACGACGAGCGGCTCGGCCGAGGAGATCCTGAAGGTCCGAGCTGCATGAGGCGGAGAGATGGCGGGCGAAAGACGGAGTCGAATCGAGGAGATCGCCAACGCGGTCACACTCGGCAAGGCGATCGACTGGGAACACGAGATCGCCTCCTCGCCGGAAGCGCTCCGCCCGGCTCTGTTGCGTTTGCGCCAGCTGCAAGCTCTGAACCAGGCGTTCCGCTCCATCGATGCCGAGGTCGATCACGACTCAGCAAAGAGCACTGCGGACGCGCGGAGAGCGAATCGGGAGCCCCGTGAGCCGATCCTCTTCCGCTGGGGCCATCTCGATGTTCGCAAGCTGATCGGGCAAGGCAGCTTCGGAGATGTGTACCTGGCCGCCGATACGCGTCTGGGACGGCTGGTGGCGCTCAAGCTGTGGCGCACCGAGGCGGCTGCTTCCGGATCGAGCGCGCGGCGTTTCCTCGAGGAAGCGCGGCGGCTCGCGCGGGTGTGTCATCCCAACGTCGTGATCGTCCATGGCGCAGCCGTGCATCGCGGTCAGCCGGGTTACTGGACGGAACTGATCCGAGGAGAAACTCTCGAGTCCCGACTGACACGGGATGGCCGTCTTTCTACCGAGGAAGCGATCCGGATCGGTCTCGATGTGAGCAGCGCGCTCGGCGCCGTGCACGCCGCGGGCTTCGTCCATGGAGACGTCAAGACCGACAACGTGATGCGGTGCGAGGATGGCCGGACCGTCTTGATGGACTTCGGCGCCGCGAGCCGGACCGCCTCGCACGAGCGGCCGTTCCTCACCCCACTCTACGCGGCTCCGGAGTCGCTGGAGGGCGCTGCCCCGCATCCCACCGCCGACATCTACGCCCTCGGCACGCTGCTCTTCCGGCTCGCGACGGGCGACTATCCGACGAACGCGAACGACTTCGAAGAGCTGCGCGCTGCTCGGCGAGAAGGAAAACGCGCATCGCTTGCGGCATTGCGCGACGATCTGCCGGTTTCGTTCGTTTCCACGGTCGAACGCGCGCTCTCCGATGATCCTTCGCAGCGCTTCCAAAGCGCGAGCGAGCTGGAGGGATCTCTCCGCCGCGCACTGCGGATCGCGTATCCGTTGCGAGGAGAAGTCCCGCAGACGCCTTCGATCCCGTTCACCATCGAACAGCTCATGGCGGCGCGGATCGCCTCGCTGCAAACGGAAGAGGATCGTGAGCTGCTCGAAGTGGCGTGTTGCGCGGGAGCGCGGTTCGATCCTCTTTTGGTGGCCAAAGCGGCCAACCTCGAACCGTTGCAGGCGCTCCGGCGTCTTGCCCACATCGAGGCCAAGTACCGTCTGGTGCGATCGAAAGGATCGGAGTATTTCTTCGATCCTCACCAGATCCAGGAGCTGCTCTACGCAAGAGTGGCGGAGCCGCTCCGGCGCCACTATCACTCTGCGCTCGCGGAGGCGCTGCGGTCCGCAATCGCCCCTCCCGCCGGAGCGGGTTCCAGCAGAGATGCCGCCATCTGCGATCATGAAATCCGCGGGAACGAACCGGCGCGCGCACTGCCGTACCTGGACGCGCGGCTCGATGATCTCGAATCCAGACATGCCAACGAGGCCGCCATTGACTTGATGGAGCGAGCGCTCGTGCTTCCGGAACTGCGCGGCCATGCCCGCTCGTCGCTCTTGACTCGGCGTGGGCGACTCTTGTCTTTGATGGGAAGACGCGCTGAGTCCTTCTCCGAGTATCAGAAGGCGTTGCAATCGATCGAACCCGGCGAGCATCCGCTGCTGGCCGCGGAGATCGAAGCTTCCATCGGCATCCTCCAGCACCTCGAAGGACGGTCCGACGAAGCCGTATCGACCTTGCAACGTTCAGTCGAACATGCGAGGGCGGCGGGAAGCGCGACGAGCGAAGGGACCTCTCGCAGATCGCTCGGCACGGTGCTGTTCCACCAGGGACGCAAAGAAGAGGCGGAGCACGAATTTCGGGAGGCGATGGTCCTTTCCCGGTCGGCTGGAGCGGTCCTGGACGTGAGTGTGGCCGCGGGCTTCCTGGGCGAGCTGCTCTCTGAGGGAGGACGATTCGAGGAGGCCGAGCGGTTGACGCGCGAGGCGGTGGCGGAGGCGCGCGCCCACGGGAGCATCGCCGCCGAGCTCAGTCCCCTCGCCACCCTCGGTGTCCTGACGATGAATCGGGGCCGCGCCTCCGAAGCGATGGACGCGTTCCGCAGACTCCACGAACAGTCGCGCCGCATCGGCAATCGCAGCGGGGAAAGCCTGGCCTGGACCAATCTCGGATCGCTGTTCCTCGCGCTCGGTCGATACGACGAAGCGCGCGAGACTCTGGATCAGGTGGTTCGGCTCGCTCCCGAGATCCAGGCCCGGGATCATGAGGCCTCCGCTCGCGGAGATTTGGGATGCCTCCATGGAATCCGCGGGGATTTCGAGCGATCGAACGCGGCGTTCGAAGCCGCCGATGCCCTGCGAGCCGAATACGGTCTGGCGTGGTTTCATGGGAGCCTGTTGCTTCACCGGGGGGGTATCGAGGAGCTCTACGGACACATCGATGCCGCGGAGACGTTCCTGCAGGAGGCGCTGGTCGTGTGCACGGAGTCGGGCGATCCCGTCGGCCGCTCCACGGCGCATCTCTATCTCGGACGGATCGCGCACGAGGATGGTGGTGCCCGACGACTCTCTCATCTCCGCGAAGCGAAGCGAATCGCCGACGAAGTGGGTGCGACACCCGAATCGCTTTCCGCGTCGATCGAGCTCGTGCTCATGGGGGAAGTGGAGCTGGAAGAAGCGCTGGCCCGCTTCGAGGAAGCCGGGACGAGGCTCTCTTTCGTAGAACGGATGCGGGCGCTGTTCCTGCTCTTTCAGGCAGGCGGCGATCCATCGCATCGGCAGGCCGCGGATCGAATGTTGTCGGAAATCCTCGCCGGGTTGTCCGACGACGCAAGGCGAAACGCGATCGACTCCATCCCGCTCTATCGGAGCATTCGGGAAGCGCGCATCGTGGCGTGATGGGCGGCGGCAAGTCCATCGGAACACACGGCCCCTCTTTTCATGCTTTCCTGCGGTCTTTCGCTATCTTCCGCACGATCTCGGCACGTACCGATTGTCCCGGCGTCAGGACATGGAAGGTTTCGCTCCCTCGCTCATCACTTTGGCCAGCCGCGCCAGACCTCGCGAGATCGTCATCCGCGCCGCATTGGCGGAAGCGCTGCCGATCGCTTCGGCCACCTGCCGATGGCTCATTCCGAACTCCAGACTGAGGATGATCGCTTCCTGGGTCGCTTCGGGAAGAGTGGCCAATCCAGATTCGTAGGCTTCGATCACTTCGATATCCACGTAGAGCGCCAGGAGCGGCGTGGCGGAGTCGGCGATGTCCGCGGCTGTGATCGCTTGCGGATCACGCATCGACCGCTTGAGCTCGTTCCGGAGCTGGTTCATGAGCGCGCGACGCAGATAGGCCAGGAAGGCGCCTTCACGCGTCGATTCGAAGAAATCGAGGCGATCCAGGGCGCGCATCAGGGTCACCTGGACCAAGTCATTGGTTTCCTGCAGTCTGCGCGCTTTCGCCGGCAATCTTCCATGCGCCCATCTCTGCAAGAGCGGCAGATACCGCGCCGCGAGCTGTTCTCGCGCCTGGCCGTCTCCCTTCTTGGCCCTCTGAATCAATGAAGCCGTGCTTTCGAGCGCGGAGGTCATCGAGCCCCACGTTCGCACGAGTACAGATGAAACGGACCCTTGTCGTCTTCCGAAGCTCTCTCGAATGACATCCCGATTCTCTTCGCTACATTGGCGGACTTTTCGTTCCGCGGGTCGATCAAGCAGACCAATCGCGACAGGTGAAGTCGATCGAAAGCGTACGTCCTGATGCCGAGCGCGGCTTCCGTAGCCAATCCCTGTCCCCAATATGCCTTGTCGAGCAAGTAGGCCACTTCGACCTCGGCCCGCCCATCGATGGTCCACGGCAGCAACCCGCATCGCCCGATGAATCGATCGCTCTCTTTGTGGATGGTTGCCCACAGCCCCAGCTCCGGCTGTTCCGAGTGCCCGTGGAGAAACCACTCCAGTTCCTCCTTGGTTTCCTCGTACGTCAACGTCCCTTCCGGAAAGAATCGTCGGATATCGGGATCGCGGTAGAGCGAAACGAGATCCTCAAGATCCGTGCGCAAGAAGCGCCGGAGAATGAGCCGATCGGTCTCGAGAATCTGCATGGCGAGGTTCCCGGTGTGTCCTGCGAACGGTGGACGTGGGGGCAAGGGTAGCGCGAGATGGCATCGAAAGGATGTCCGAAACGCGGAAGCGATGCAGAGAACAGACGAGGGCCGGTGGCGGGGGCACGCTTCGCCCTGCGGTCGTCCGGAACCGGAGGTGGGAAATGGGCTCGTACCTCGAGGTTCGAGCGAGCAAACGCAGCGCG
>CAMPIC010000303.1 GCA_946886185.1 uncultured bacterium | reverse complement strand
CGAAACGGACTCGATCTCGGACGAGCTTGCGTTCATCGCCGATCCCGTGAGCGTCCCTTCGACCGGCCGAGGCGACCCATCTCCGCATCCCAACGATTCTTCCACGCACACTCCCGCTTCGGCTGAACGCAGAGGCAGGAGGTCCTTCGGGTTCGTCGACGCTCCCGGCAATCGCGCGGAGCCGGCTTCAGAGTCGTGGGGCGCGAGCGAGGCGCGGCCCGCCCCGCCGCGGGAAAATCCCGGCGAGTTCTGGTTCGTGCTGCACACCGAAGTGATTCTCTCCGGAGCCACCGAGCCCGATGCGATCGTGACGATCCAGGGCACGCCCGTGCGGCTGCAGCCGGACGGAACGTTCTCCGTCCGTTTTCAACTTCCGGACGGCGAACAGTCCATTCCGCTGACCGCGGTTTCGCGCGACGGCTCGTGCACGCGGTGGATCACTCCGAAGATCACGCGCGAGACGTTCCGCCGCGAATACGACCGTCATTCCGCAACCGAGGAAGGTCCGCACGGAGAGGCGGGAGGGAGCGACGTCACCGAGTAACGCGGGAGGAGCGATCACGGCGCAGGGATACTTCTGCCTGGTTCTGCACGCGCACCTACCGTTCGTACGCCACCCCGACTACGACCGCTGGTTGGAAGAAGACTGGCTCTACGAGGCCATCGTGGAGACGTATCTTCCGCTCATCCGCACCTTCCATCGCCTGGCAGAGCACGGCGCCCGGTTCCGCATCACGTTCTCCCTTTCTCCGACCCTCGCGGCGATGCTGGAGGACGAGGTTCTACAGTCTCGCTTCGTGCGTTATGTCGATCGCTCCATCGAGCTTTCGGGGAAAGAAGTCGAGCGCACCAAATCGATGCCCGAGTTTCACCCGCTGGCCCGGCGCTACCTCGAGCTCTTCGAGTTGAGCAAGAAAGAGTTCGTGGAGATCTACGGCGGGGATCTCCTGGGCGCATTCCGGGGACTGGAGCGCAGGGGATTCCTCGAGCTCATCACGTGCGGCGCAACGCACGGATTCCTTCCGCTCATGATGGGAAATCGGGACCTGTGGCGGGCTCAGATCGCGGTGGCCGCACAGGAGCACCGTCGGCACTTCGGATCGATCCCGCGGGGCATGTGGCTTCCGGAGTGCGGCTACGAGCCTGGCGTGGATGCGGTCCTTGCCGAGGAAGGAATTCGCTACTTCTTCACCGACACTCATGGGCTGTTGCACGCCCGCCCGCGCCCTCGCTACGGGGTCTATGCCCCGATCCGAACGAGCAGCGGGGTGGCGGCGTTCGCGCGCGATCAGCAGTCCTCACGACAGGTCTGGTCGGCCGAGGCGGGCTATCCCGGCCACGCCGACTATCGAGAGTTCTACCGGGACGTCGGATGGGATCTCGACTACGAGTACGTGCGCCCGTACCTCCATTCCGACGGGCACCGCACCAATCTCGGCATCAAGTACTATCGCGTCACGAAGCAAGGCGATCACAAAGAGCCCTACGACTTCGAGAAGGCGAAGGAGCGAGCTGCCGTCGACGCCGCGCACTTCATCCAGCAGAGGACCGAGCAGATCGGTCTACTGGCGGACAAGATGGGCCGCGCGCCCGTGGTGGTCGCGCCCTATGACGCGGAGCTGTTCGGCCACTGGTGGTTCGAGGGGCCACAGTGGCTCGAGTACCTGATCCTCAAGCTCCATCATGATCAGAGCGCGATCACGATGGTGACTCCTGCCGATTATCTGGAGCGCGAGACGGAGCTGCAGGAGGCCACCCCCTCCATGTCGTCGTGGGGGCACAACGGGTTCTGCGAGTACTGGCTCGATCCGGCCAATGATTGGCTTTACCCGCTCATGCAGACTGCCGGGGAACGCATGGTCGAGCTGGCCAAACGCTATCCCGACCGGGAATCTTTGGACGCACTGACACGCCGCGGCCTCGCGCAGGCGGCTCGCGAAGTGCTCTTGCTGCAAGCGTCCGACTGGGCGTTCATCCTTCGCACGGGCACCGTCGTGGAATACGCGAAGTGGCGCGTGGAAAGCCACCTCAAGAATTTCAACAAGCTCTATCACGACATTCCCGCGCACACGATCGATGCTTCCTGGCTGACCGATCTGGAATCGAAGGACAACCTCTTTCCCGAGATCGACTATCGCGTCTTTGCCCGTCAAACGGCGTCCGCGGATGGAAGCGAGCCCATCGTCCGTTCTGGCGCTCCCGCGCGCCTCGATCCGCCTGCGAACGTGTAGCCGCCGCCCGAATAGATTTGCTTGTGGACTTCCTTATCTCCCGGGGATAATCCCTCCGCTTCGCTCGAGCAGCGGCACTCCAGACGCCGGCGCCGGGGAGGGACTGGTGATGATGCATCCGTCCGCGCCTGATCGAGGGCGACTCGTCCCCATGTCTCCGCGCGCTGTCGTTCGCGAAGGCCGGCTCTGCGTCGATCGGGATCGATCCAGGTCCCGTATCCCCCGACCCACATCGCTTCTGTCCAGGCGACCCTCCGCACTTCGGGGCTCGGTCGTGAGGTCCCCCTCGTTGGAAACGATGCCGGTCAAGAACGTCCGTCCCCCGGGAGGATCGGTCGTGCGGTTCTAACGCGCTTTCGGTCCCGCGGCGGGCCGGTGGACCCAACCCGTTGTGAGGAGAAACCAATGAAACGCTGGTACGTGCTGGTATCCAGTATTGGACTCGTAGCATCACTCGGTACGTTCGCATTCGCTTCCAACGACTCCGAGATTTCGGAGACCTACCATGTGACCTACGCCGGACCGGACGGAGAGGTGGTGGAGGGTGAGCGGTGCGGCGTGATCCCTCCCAGCCTCGAGGAGCAACAAAGGCTGCTTCAAGAAGTCGAGGCGTGGCTCCGCTTGCACGCGGAGGACGATGACGCCACAGCCGCCGTCACCACCATTCCCGTGGCCGTGCACGTCGTCCGCAGCAATGCCGGCTCCTGGAACGTCACCGATACGCAGATCACCAATCAGATCGCGGTCCTCAATGCGGCCTACGCAAGCACGAATTTCCAGTTCTCGCTCGCCAGCATCGACCGCACCAACAACACCGCCTGGTCGCAGCACACCCCGGGATCGGCTGCGGAGAGCGCGATGAAGAGCGCGCTCGCGATCAGTCCGGCGACGACGCTCAACTTCTACACCTGCAACATCGGAGGAGGGTTGCTCGGGTACGCGACCTTCCCGTGGTCCTACCCCGAAAGCAGCTACATGCACGGCGTCGTCTGCCTTTACTCCTCTCTCCCGGGAGGATCGGCCGCGCCATACAACCTGGGAGACACCGGCACGCACGAAGTGGGGCACTTCGTCGGGCTCTATCACACCTTCCAGGGGGGCTGCTCCGGGAATGGGGACTACGTCGCCGACACTCCCGCGGAAGCGAGTCCGGCCTACGGGTGTCCCACGGGACGGAACACCTGTTCCAGCCCCGGGAGCGATCCGATTCACAACTTCATGGACTACACCGACGACGACTGCATGGATCATTTCACCGCGGGACAATCGGGGCGAGCGGATGCACAGATGGCGATCTATCGCCCGACCATGCTCTCCGGAGGCGGCGGAGGCGGCGGCTGGACCACCATCACGTTCGACAACTTCGAATCCGGGATGGGAAGCTACACCGACGGGGGCGCCGACATGTCCCGCTACACCGGCGGCACCCATGCGTGGGAAGGCGCGGCCGCGGCAGACATCCAGGACAACAGCGGGGGAGCCTCCTCCTTCTACCACACGCTGGGTCACAACGTGACCGGATACAACACCCTGGAAGTCGAGCTCTATTTCAAGGCCGTCAGCATGGAAAACGGCGAGGACTTCTGGGTCCAGTACTACAACGGATCCGCATGGCAGACCATCGCCGCATTCCGCGCAGGCACGCATTTCAACAACAACACCTTTTACACGACGACGTTGACGATTCCGCGGAGCAGTTTCAACTTTCCCACCAATGCCAAGCTCCGATTCCTCTGTGACGCGAGCAACGATGCGGACGATGTCTACGTCGATCTCATCACCTGGCGAGGCACGAGTGGTTCGGCGCGCCCAGAGGGAATCGCTCTTGCGCAAGCGCGCTCTGAGGGAGGCGCGATCGTCCGGATCGAGCCGGTCATGGAGCTGGCCCCCCTCGCATCCGAGAGCTCGATCTCCCGCGCCTATCCGAACCCGTTCCAGCCCTCCACCACCATCGAGTATCGACTCGAGGAGGAGGCGCGCGTTTCGCTGGCAATCTTCGACGCCGCGGGCCGTAAGGTCTCGATGCTGGTGGATGCCATCGTCCCGGCTGGAACACACACGGCACAGGTGGACGGGGCATCTCTCACCCCTGGTGTGTACTTCTATCGTCTCGTCGCGGGCGACGTGACCGAACACCGCAAGCTCACGTTGCTCGAGTAGTACGGTCCGATCGAGGCTGGAGAACATCGCGGAAGATCCATGAGACGTCCTGGTGAGGGTCTGGTGGATCGCACGAGCGCGGGGCGCCGATCCGAGAGGGTGGCGCCCCGCGATTTTGGATGAGGCGGGCTCCCTATTGGATGAGCCGGAGCTCCCGATTCGATGAGGCGGGGCTCCCCTTTGGATGAGCCGGAGCTCCCGATTCGATGAGGCGGGGCTCCCCTTTGGATGAGGCGGAGCTCTCTATTGCGACGGCCGGCGCGCGAGCAACGAGGCGGTGAAGCTGCCGGAATCGTCCTCTCCTTCGCGGTAGCGC
>CAMPIC010000302.1 GCA_946886185.1 uncultured bacterium | reverse complement strand
CATGGACCCGACGCCCGTGCCCGAGGAGGCGGTCGCCGACCCATCTCCCGTTCTCGAAATGGTGGAGCGGGGCGAGATCGATCTCGTCGCGATCGGTCGCGCTCCCATCGCGAATCCGGATTGGGTGCCTCTGGTGCGCTCGGGGAGATGGAGCGAGCTGGTCCCCTATCATCGGGGGCTCCTGGCGGAGCTCCGTTAGATCACGCTCGCTCGTCGGGCGCTCCCGGACCGTTCGCGGCGGTCCCGCGCGCCGCCATCTTCCGCTTCGCCGCCCGCGCCACTCCGAACATGCTGATGACCAGCCAGAACGCTTCCACCATTGCGGCCGACGCATTGAAGTCGTACCGGAGCGAGATCAGGATCAATCCCGCTCCCAACGCATTGAGGAGCGAGTACCGGAGCTGCTCCACGCGCAGGCTCCCGATTTGCAGGAGCAGGTACGAACCGATGATGCATCCCACTCCGATCGTCCCGAGCACGTCGTGCCAGAGGTAGTCCAATCTTCACCAGCTTCCCGCGTAGAGGGTGGTGAACGGCTGGCATTGCTCTGCGCGGTACTGGAAATGCAGGCGGAGGATCTGCCGTGCGTGGAGAAAATCATGCGCCACCCAGGAGGCGAGCAGATCCCCGATCCTCATCGGCCCCTGCGGGCGAGGGAATGTAGTCGCCTGGTTCCAGTCGATATCCCCTAGATTTCGCAGCCACTCCACCGATTGACGGCGCTCCTCGAGGAACGCGTCGAGGGTGGGAGTCAGCTCCCACTGGAGGTAGTTCCGATCGCGGGCCCATCCTTCCGGATCGATGGGCGGCCATGTCTGCGCCGGATTTTCGAGCGTCAGCCGGATCCGCTTACGGAAGTCGTCTCTTTCTTCGTCCAGGAGATGCGCCATCACTTCAACGATGGCCCAACCTTTCCCATCGGCTCTCCATCGCGCCTGCTCTTCCGAGACGGGACGGATCAGAGAATCGATCGTCCGCGCGTTGGCCGCGAGCACTGCCGCCGGATCTCTCAGCTCCATCGTTCCTCCTCCCCGACATTGTTCTCGATCGAAACTACCACCGCCGGCTCGTCCCCGGTCGAGTTCGCGTCCGGGCAGGAAAGACGGTTTCTCGATCGCGCCTCTCCACGGGCCCGCGCGCCCATCAGACGGCATCGCCGGCAACCGCGATCTGATAGAATCACGCATTCTCGCGCCTTGGCAGCCCCGCAAACGACATGCGCATCCTGCGTCGCTTCCGGGCGGCGCATCGGCGGGTGCGGAGCGACCATCGTGAACGTGTTGCATCTCGATACAGGGACCGAGTGGCGCGGCGGCCAGCAGCAGGTGCTCTACCTGACGCAGGGCCTCCAGGAAATGGGCGTGATCTCGGTCGTCGCGACTCCCGCGGGAAGCCCCCTGGCCAAGCAGCTCCGCAAGCGCAATCTGCCCGTCATCGAGATTCCGTATGCGGCTCCGTATGCTCCCCGTTCCGTGCGGCGCGTGCAAAAGATCCTCGCCGAGCGTGCCTGGAACATCCTTCACATGCATACCGCGCACGCGCACACCCTGGGATTCCTCGCGCTTCGCCTTCCTCCTCCGCGAGCGTTTCACAAGCCCGCCTTCGTGGTATCGCGGCGCGTCGATTTCGTCCCACACGGCGATCCGCTCAGCCGGCTCAAGTACACCTCCGCCGGGCAATTCTTCCTGTGCGTATCCGGAGCGATTCGCGGGGTCCTGGAAGAGTACGGCGTCCCCGCCCGATCGCTCTATGTCGTGCGCTCCGGAGTGAGTCTCCCGCGGCGCCCCGGGATGGCCGAACGCAACCAATTGCGTGGAGCGCTCGGCGTCGAGCCCGACCGATTCCTGCTCGGAGCGATCGGAGAGCTGGTGCCGCACAAGGGACATCGTTACCTGCTCGAGGCGTTCGCCGCGGTGCACAGCTCGCTGTCGACTGCCCATCTGGTCGTGATCGGAGGGGGAGAGCTGGAGCACGCCCTGAAAGCGCAAGCAGCAGAGCTCGGACTGAACGGCTCCGTCACGTTTACCGGCTTTCGCCCGAATGCCGTGTCCTTCCTCCCCGCGTTCGACCTCTTCGTCCATTCCTCCGTGGAGGAAGGTCTCGGCACCAGCATCCTGGACGCGGAAGCAGTCGGCCTCCCGATCGTGGCGACACGCGCCGGCGGCATCCCGGAAGCCGTCCTCGAAGGAGAGACGGCACTGATTGTCCAACCGGCGGACCCTGTATCGATGGCGCGCGCCATTCTCGAGCTCGGCCAGGACGCCGAACGCCGCGCCGCCATGGGAGAAGCCGGGGTTCGCTTCGTCGCCCAGGCACACTCCGATCGGCATATGGTCGAAGAGACGTTCGCCGCGTACCAGGACATCCTGGGCAAGAACTGAGCTCCCGAGTCGCAACGACATCCCGGGCAAGATCCGCGTCAACTCCCTCTGCGCGCCTTTGGATGCAGCTTTCTCGCCCTGGTCGATTTCTTCCAGCGCGCCTTCTCGAGCGATCGTGCGCGCGCATCATGGCGGCGCGCGAAGTGAGCGAGCTCTCGCTCCAGCTTGCGCCATGCGGCCACGCGCGCGGAGTCGAGGTGGCCGCGCGCGATCGCCTCTCCGATCGCACAGCCGGGCTCCGTGCGATGGCCGCAATCGCTGAATCGGCATGACCGCGCCAGCTCGACCAGATCGGGAAAGGCGCTGCCGGCTCCGGATTCGTCTCCCCACAGCTGGAGCTCCCGCATCCCCGGGGTGTCGATCATGAGCGCCCCGCCAGGAACACGCACCAGCTCGCGCCGCGTCGTGGTGTGGCGCCCTCGTGAGTCCCCTTCTCGCACCGACCCGGTCCGCTGCCGCGCCTCGCCGAGGAGCGCATTGACCAGAGTGCTCTTTCCGACTCCTGAGGATCCGAGCAGAGCGATCGTCGAACCGAGCTTCAACCAATCGGACAGCGGCTCCACCCCCGCACCGTCGAGCGCAGAAACGACGACCACCGGAACTCCCGAGGAAACTGCGTCCACTTCGGCGATCGCGCCGGCGAGGTCGGCCGCGAGATCCGCCTTGTTGAGCACGATCACGGGAGACGCGCCGCTTTCCCAGGCCGCGGTGAGATAACGTTCGATGCGACGCGGATTGAAGTCGTGATCCAGACCGCTCACCAGGAACACCGTGTCGACGTTGGCGGCGACGACTTGCTCCTCGGTCACCTGGCCCGCAGCGTTGCGCGAGAAGACCGACTTCCGCGGCAGCACTTCGGTGATGACTGGAAGCTGCGCATCCGCGGACCGAAGAGCAACCCAATCCCCCACCGCGGGAAGCTCCGCCTTCGTCATGGCCTGATGCTTGAGCCGGCCCGCGAGCTCGGCGGTGCACTCCCCTTCGCTCAGAAGCACCAGATACCGGCCTGCGTCCTCGCGCGCGATCCGGCCCGGGGAGAGCCGGTCTCCTGCACACTGTTCGAAAGCGTTCTCAAAGAAACTGTTCCATCCCAGATTCCACAGAGACATGACGTGAAACGACCTTTCCATCGGGACGCGCCGTGGTGGCGCGCGCAGTGACGACTGTGGTCGAGCCGGTTGGAGGTCGAGGAGTCGGCGGAGCCGCCGAGATCCCAGGTCCTTTGGGAACCGACTCGAAGGAACCGGTTGCGAGAGGCGTCACGCCGCATCGCCGGGCCGCGCGTTCCTTGGCGGAACGAGCGGATGCGCCGCTCCGCCGGAACGGCCTTCAGCGACTCCCAGTGGTCTGGAGCTGGTCGGGGCTAGGCAGGGCGACGGAAGGTACGTGACGCGCCGAATGCGGAGGCTGGATCTGTCATGGCGAGTCCCTCCCGTAATCGTGATGGTTCGCGTCCCGCTCTCGAGGCAGGTCCGTATCGGACGCTGCCGGGGCACACGCCGCTCCATAGGGGGAGCGACGCCTCGATGAGTGTAAGGGCTGGCACGCCCGGGTCAAGGTCCGAACTGCCGGGCGCAGGTTGTCCGCATCCGCGAGAGCCCCGGACAGCCGCATGCGCAAACGTAGGATAGGGGAGCGCTGTCGAGCCGCGGCCGGCGGGAGCGCTTGCGAGGGGCGCGGTCCGCGTCGCAAGCTAGTCATTCGCCAGTTTGAAATCGCGAGCCGGCACACCCTCCGGGGCAGTACGGCGGTCACCGTGGATCACCATTACACCCCCAGGGAACGAGCTGCCCATGACCGACCAGTCCAAGATCCTTGTCGTCGACGATCAGAAGGCCATTCGCGACGGGCTCCGCATGGTCCTCGAAGGGTTCGGGTACGCCGTCTCCGTCGCTCCCGACGCGGAAACCGCCCTCACCATGGTCGAGGAAGCGCCGCAGGACCTGGTCATCATCGACCTGAACCTCCCGGGCAAAAGCGGGCTCGAGCTGATCGACGAGCTTCAGGAGCGCAACGTCGAGTCGACCCTGGTGGTCCTGACCGGCAACGCCACGATCGACAGCGCGATCAAGGCGACCCGGCGCGGCGTCTTCGACTATCTGGAGAAGCCGGTGGATGGGGAACGCCTCCGCACCATCGCGGACAAGGCGGTGGAGCGCTCCACATTGCGCAAGGAGCTGGCCCTCCTGCGGCGTGAAGCGATGCGGCAGGGAAAGCTCCAACGTCTGGTCGGCCGCGCCCCCAAGATGCAAGAGATGTATCGCCTCATCGATCAGATCGCGCCCACCAGCGCGTCCGTGCTGATCACGGGAGAGAGCGGCACGGGCAAGGAGGT
>CAMPIC010000301.1 GCA_946886185.1 uncultured bacterium | reverse complement strand
ACGTTCCTCCAGTGATCCCGTGCTCGGGATCCGCGAGGTCGCCGTGGGAGATGCGGCCCGCGAGCTGGAACGCACCGGAGCCGTCTCCGAAGTTGCTGTTCGGGTCGATACGATCGAATGCGCCGTCGGATCTCTTGTAAGGGCGATGCTCCCCGGTTACGAAGTAGCTTCCTTGCAGGTAGAAGGCCATGAAGGCAGGATCCGTTTCCGCCGCATCGGCATCTTCGAAGTCGGGAGCGCTGTGACTGGCCAGGGCAGCCTCCGCCTGGATGGAGAGCGGGCCTTCCACCCAGGCAGCTTCTCCGCCCAGCAACAGGGCTCGTTTCGCCGGGAAGCTTCCCGTGCGTACCAGAGTGTTCGCGAGATGCGCGGATGGACGGAGACTGTAGCTGCGCGTCTTTTCAGGCGGGCGCCGGTGACTGACGGCAACGCCCAGGTGCACGAGCCGCCGGCCGTCCTTCCGATCGACCGGAAGGAAGGTGATCCGTCCGGTTTCGGCGTAGGCGCCGTTCTCCCGGCTGATTCCCGGTGTCGTGTCCTCTCGGTATATGCCGAGGGCCCAGGTGCCGCGAGATACCGCGAAGGTGTTGCGTGCCATGATCCCAGGGTTCCGTCCGGGGGCGAAGAGATCGACGGCCGAGCGCTCCATGAACGTGACGTAGTTGTCGCTGGTCATCTCTTCGAGGCAGAACTGCTCGTAGAAGTTGCCCACCCGCACCGAGCCGAAGGGAAGTCCCGTGAGCTCGATGTAGACGTCCCGGTAGTCGGGCATCGAATTGACGAAGTCGTATTCGGCCTTGTACAGCACGTTGCCGAACATCTTGCCGCTGACGAAAAGCCGCGCGCGCCGGAATTCGGTTCCGTCGATCGACTCCGCGCCGAAGTAAGCTTCGGCGTCCTCGTCGGCCTTGATGAACGCCCAATCCTGTTGCGTTCGGCCTCCGATTTGCGCAGAGAACCTCTTGTCCTCGCTTTCGAAGCGCAAGAGTCCGTCCAGCTTCGTCCCGTTCGCGCGCGCCACGGTTCCCATCGAGAGGATCGCGGTGAGAACCACGGCCGTGGCGGCGCCGATGTAGCGGGCGGAGCGCCTATCGCGAATCAGGCAAACCATGGCCGGAGAATAGGCCCGCGTCGATCGGAGCGTGGGTTAAGTCAATGTTAGAGAGCACAACTACTGCTGAGACAATAAGTTACGACGGATGATGTGGGAGGGAGCGCGACGATCGCCTACCCGCCATTTCGATCTCTGCCGCGGAGCTTGTCCCTCGTGCGGCGTGGGGACCCTCCTCATGTAGATGCCGGATGCGAGAGATCCTCCGGGTACACTCGGGAGATGGAGCTTCTCGAACTGCGAAAAGAATTGCTGTTGGACACGGTGCGCGCCGCGCAGGAGCTGCTCGGGTGCGTCCTGGTGCGTAGCGATGGAGTGTCGGTGCGCCGGGCGCGGATCGTCGAGACGGAGGCGTATCTGCGAGACGACCCGGCCTCGCATTCGTTCCGCGGTCCCACGCCGCGCAATCGGCCGATGTTCGGCGCCCCGGGGCGCGCCTATGTCTACCGCATCCACCGCGCGATCTGCTTCAACATCGTGACGGCTCCCGAGGGAGTGGGAGAGGCGGTGTTGATCCGCGCGGTCGAGCCGCTCGAAGGAATCGAGGCGATGGAGGAAGCGCGCCGGCGCCGAACGGTCGGACGCACTCTCCCCGCGCCCTCGGCTCTGAGCAACGGGCCGGGCAAACTGTGTCAGGCGCTCGACATCACGCTCGAGGACAACGGACTGGACCTGATACGAAGAGTAGCTACGCCCGAATGCCGGCTCTGGTTGGAGCCCCCATCGTCGCGCGGGCGCATCGCCGTGGAGCGGGACGTGCGCATCGGAATCTCCAAGGCACGGGAAGAAAAGCTGCGGTTCTTCATCGCGGACAACCCGTGGGTGTCCGTGAAACGCGCGGAGCCGGGATCCGTCGAGCGGCGGATGACCGAGTCCGTCGAACGAGCAGCGCCGAAAGCTCGACCCGTCAGACGGCGAGCGGCAGGCGAATCGTGAACGTCGTTCCCTGGTCCGGATTGCTCTCGAGAAGAACGTCGGCGCTGTGCGCTCGCGCGGTGTGCTTGACGATCGCGAGTCCGAGTCCGGTCCCGCCGTGGCGGCGGCTCCGCGCCTTGTCCACCACGTAGAATCGCTCGAAAACCCGTTCCTGATGTTCGGGAGGGATTCCGGGACCTTCGTCGTGCACCGAAACCTCCGCGTGCCCTCGGCTGGCAGCCGCGCGGATCCGGATCGGTCCAGCGCCATACCGCAGAGCATTGCTGAGGAGATTGCCGATCGCCTGCTCCAGGAGCTCCGCATCCACCGGGGCTTCGAGATCTTCCGGGCAGTCGAGCTCGAACACCGCTTCGGGACCTCCCGGCATGGTGCGGGCGACCTCGATGGCCGATGCCAGGATCGGACGGAGAGGCTGCATGGTGCGAACGACTTCGGCTCGCTCGTTCTCCCGCTCGATGCGCGCGAGACGAACGAGATCCTCGATCAGGGCCTGGAGCCGTTCGCTCTGGCGCAGTGCGATCTCCACGAAGCGGGCGGCTTCCTTGGGTTGCGAGATCGCGCCATCGCGCAGCGTTTCGAGGAATCCGTGGATCGCGGTGACAGGAGTGCGGAGCTCATGCGATACGCTCGCGGCCAGCTCGCGGCGCTCGCGCTCCATATTGCGATCCCGCGAGACGTCGTCGAAGACGACGATCGCTCCGAGGTGCTCACCGCTTTCCAGGCGCAGCGCCGAACCGTGCATGCGCAGGAATCGGGGCGGTGTCTCCTGCAGAACGAGCTCCTCCTGGAGCGGCTCGGAGGCGGCCAGCGCGCGCCGTACGAACGCGAGCAGGTCAGGATTGCGGATGATCTGCTCCAGGCCGCGTCCGATCGGCGCCGGCAAGCCTGGAGGCACGTGAAAGAGCGCGCGCGCCGCGGGATTGAGAGTGAGGACTTTGCCGGCGCGGTCGACTGCCAGCACTCCCTCCACCATGCCCGCGAGCAATGTCTCCTGCTCGCGATTGCTGCGCTCGAGCTCGGCGATGCGCGTCTCCAGCTTTTGTGCCATTTCTTCCAGCGAATCGGCGATCTGGTTCGCTTCCGTCGAGGACTGAGGGCCGATTCGATGGATGAAATCCCCCCCGCCGAAGCGCTCGATCGCGCCTCGCATTTCCTCGAAGGGGCGTGCCAGCCATTGCGCCCCGAGGATGCTGAGCAGGGTCGCGAGGAGCAGTCCGATCGCGCCCGCGGTGATCGCGAGCAGACGCGCCGGTCGATGGATTTGTTCGGCCGGAGGCATCGGAACTGCCGCGCGCACGACCGCGACGACGCTTCCCTCGTGCGAAATGGGGAGCGCGTAGAACAACATCTCGCGCTGACGCGAATCGCTGTACCGGATCGCGTCGTCCGGTTGTCCGCGAAGCGCCGTCGCGACTTCGGGATAAGCGGCGAAGTTCTCGGCGGTGCTCGGATCCCGATCGGAGTCGGCGAGCGCGCTTCCGCTCGGATCGATGAGCGTGACGCGCGTGCCGGAGCGATTTCCGATCGCCACGACCACTTCCTGGAGACGCTCGGAGCGGGTCAGGTCCCGGTCGGAAAGCGCGACCGCCGCGATCTGTGCGCGCGCCGCCACGTCGTCCTGGAGGTGCTGAAGATAGAGCTCCCGCAGGAGCCGCACGGCGAGGAGCGAGGAGATCCCGGTCATCGCCAGCACGACCAGGAAAAACAGTGGAAAGAGTTGCCACCGGATGGGCGTGCCGCGCGTCGTCATCCCTTGAAACGGTACCCGACTCCTCGAACGGTTTCGATCCAATCGGACTGCTCGCCCAGCTTCTTGCGAAGTCCAACCACGAGCACATCGATCGATCGATCGGTCACGACATAATCTCCGCCGTGAACTGCTTCGACGAGCTGTTGCCGTGTGAATACTCGTCCCGGATGGCGAGCGAAGTAGTGGAGCGCCCGAAACTCGGCTCCAGTGAGCTTCAGAGCATCGTCGCCGAGCCGCGCCTCGTGCCTCTGGGGGTGGATCGAGAGAGGGCCGAGGATGAGGGGCGCGTCGCGGCCGGGAACCTCCCGGCGGCGGCGTCGAAGGACCGCTTCCACCCTGGCGAGCAGGACCGCGGGAGTGAACGGCTTGGTCATGTAATCGTCGGCCCCGGCCTGCAATCCGCCCACGACGTCTTCGTCCGCATCGCGCGCGGTCAAGATGATGATCGGCAAATCCGCGGTGGGGGGCGAGCCGCGCAACTGTGCCGTGACCTGCAGCCCGTCCACGCCCGGCATCATCAAATCGAGGATGACCAGATCGGGCGGCGAGGACTCGATTGCACGAATCGCCGCGAGGCCGGAGTCGGCGGTTCGGACCTGGTAGCTTTCACGCTCCAGGTTGTATCGAATGAGCTCGAGAATGTCTTCCTCATCGTCGACGACGAGGATCCGCGCCTTGGTCATGGGTACTTCCAGACTTCGAGACTGGCAGACCGCAATCGGGGGAGCAAGGTCCCCTTTTGGGGATACCTCTCCGCGCGGCGGGAACATCCACGCGAGGACGGAGCGGCCTTTTTTGAAGACGCAACCCGATGGTCTCCGCCGGCGCCACCGACCGTGAACCGGGATGCTCCCACGGTTCCGTCCTGCTAGGGTCTTGCGCGGAGGTAGCCATGACCCAAGCGCAATCCAGCACCGATCTGACACATTC
>CAMPIC010000300.1 GCA_946886185.1 uncultured bacterium | reverse complement strand
CGATGTCTGCGATGAAGATCCACCCGATCCAGCGATGCGGGACGATCGCATTCGGAGATACCCCTCCCTTCCATGACTCCGGCCGGATTCCGTCTATAAGGTACTCTCCTCAGGCAAAACGCAGCATCGAAACGAGGCTACCAGGACACGACGGAGACGATAGGCGCAATGCCGGAGCTGGCGGAAGTCGAATACCAACGCGCCCGGTGGGATGCCGGCATCGGCAAGAAGGTCGAGTCGGTGTTCTTGCACGCGGGCAAGCGTGTGTTCCGGCGAACCGACGTGGGCGCGCTGGTCGAAGGCATCACTGGCGCGCGTCTGCTCGGATCCGAGACGCATGGCAAGCAGATGCTGTTCCGCTTCTCCGGACCGGGCGCCCTCGGTGTGCATCTGGGAATGACCGGAAGCTTGCGCGTCGAGCCTGCTTCGTACCGGCCCGAGAAGCACGATCACCTGGTGCTCGCGATTCGCGGACGTTCTCTGGTCTTCAATGATCCGCGCCAGTTCGGAGAGATCCGCTGGGAAGCGCGCGAGACGCCGAGCTGGTGGCGCGACCTCCCGCCGCAGATCCTGGAGCGCAAGTTCACCCAGGAGCACGTGGATCGATTCCTGGAACGACATGCGCGCTTGCCGATGAAAGCGATCCTCCTCCATCAAAGCGGATTCCCGGGAATCGGAAACTGGATGGCGGACGAGATTCTCTGGCGCGCGGGCATCCATCCGCGGCGCCTCGCGGGCTCGCTCGATGAGGAAGAGCGCGCGCGATTGCGTCGAGTGACACGCTGGGTGAGCCGCGCAGCGATGCAGCGGGTCGGACGGGACAACGGAGAGTTCCCGCGCAGCTGGCTCTTTCCGCACCGCTGGGAAGACGGAGGAATCTGCCCTCGCAGCAAAGCGCCGCTGGTGCGCGAGACCGTGGGCGGCCGCACCACGTGCTGGTCGCCCGCGCTCCAACCCGATCCCGCTAGATCGAGGGGCGGTGCTCGCTCCACCAGGAAGGCACGGTGACGGCGGCGCGGCCCGCGATGTATTCGGTGGCGATCTCGCTGAGCGCGGTGCGTTCCGGGTTGAATTCCACGACGCGCGCTCCGTGCTCGAGCGCGATCAACTGCAGCATCGCGGCGGGGTAGACCACGCCCGAAGTGCCGATCACGAGCACGGTGCGGGCATGCTCCGCGGCGTGCGCGGCCGCGTCGAGGGTGGCGGCATCGAGCAATTCTCCGAACCACACCACGTCGGGCCGCAGCATCTCTCCGCATTCCGAACAGACCGGAGGGATGGAAGGCAGCGGGACTTCGCGCTGTTCGAAGCGACGGCCGTCGCCCGTACATCGAGTCGACCAGAGGGAGCCGTGATGGATGCTTCAGCTCGAATGCTGGATGCTTCAGATGGAGTGCTTCGCGCACGAGTTTCGACGGTGACGATCGCCTCTGTCGAGGATCCCGTGTGACCTTACGAATCGGTGAATCGACTCTGGAAGTCGGCCGTAAGTTGCGCTCGAATCATTCTGCACTGCAGTATTAGCGAGGCTACTGGAAGTCCGGCGGGGAAAGGACGAGTCCGTACATTCCGAGCTCTGTGTGGATGCGGCAAGGAGGAAAACGGATTCCCGGTCCAGCCCGACGCCTCACAGTAACCGGTTAATTGATTGTATATCAAGAAGATACGTCGAGGAGTATGGGCCGGGCCAAGCGCGGCGGAACCGATCCCGGGGAGGTGCCCGCGGACCCGCGCTGCACCAGATCTGATTCAATCGCTCTGCGTGATTCCGTTCTGCTAATTCCCGGTCCTTTGTGAAACTGTGGAACAAGTCGGGTTGACACATCGGAGCGCACTGCGGATAATCCGCGCCGTTGCCCGTCTGGAACAAGGACTCGTGCGCACTCCAGGAACGGCGGCAGGCGAGGGCGTCAGAGTGGGATTCGATCCCGAGAAGCACGGCCGGCGCTATCGCCTCATCGGTTCGCTTGCCGGAATTCCGGCGATGCTGATCGCCGGCGCACTGGTGGGATTCTTCCTGGGAAAGTGGCTCGACCAGCGTCTCGATACCGCGCCTTGGATGCAACTCGTCTTCTTCTTCCTCGGCATGGGTGCGGCGATCCGCAACATTTCGCGCCTGCTCAAACAGGTGCAAAAAGACACGGAGGATCTCTGACCGCCGAGACGGGGAAGCGCGCGCCGAGAGGGATGGCGAAGGAGGGGGTGTTGGGGTTCTCGGGGAGCCTCGATCAGGATTTCCTGCGAAGGGTGCAGCGCACGACGTTGGTGCTGGGATTCGTCCTGGCGCTGTGCGTGGCAGCTTTCGTGGGCGCGCGCGGAACCGTCGCCTTTCTCACGGGAGTCGGGATCTCGGTGCTGAACCTGGCCGCGATCCGCTTCATCGTGCAGAGAGTTCTCCAACCGCAGCCGCAAGTGGGACTGCGCCTCGCGCTCGGCGTCCTGGTCAAGATTCCGGCGCTCTTCCTGGTCGTGTTCCTCTGCGTCAAAGCCGGTCTCCCGCTCCTCTGGCTGGCCGTCGGTTTCTCCACGCTCTTCCTCGTCATCGTGGGGAAAGCATTCTCCATCGTGCTTCTGCGCGATCGCCGACGCCCATCCCGCGGGCCGGACGCCATGACAAGCGCTGCCGGAGCCGGCTCGTCCCGATCGAAGCGTCTGGCGGGATCGGGCGGCCTCGTCTTGCTCCTCGGTCTCTGCGCGCCATTCGCCTCTTCGTTCCATTGGGAGCAGGAGGGATGGACCACGCAGGTGTGGACCGAATCATCCGCGCTGGCGCTCGCCGACGACCAACCTTCCGATGCGGGTGCGGGCACGGATGCTCTCGAGGGCACGGATGCCCACACCACCCCGCCGCTGTTCGCGCAGCACGAATCGGGCGAGTCGAGCGACGAACCCGAGGAGGCGGCTCCGGATCGGAGCTCGCAGATTTCTCTCACCAACCCGAATCGGGCCGCCCCGCCACAGCACCAGACCGGCTCCGCGGAGCAGGACGGCGCCGTCCACGGCGGCGAAGCCCACGAAGAGGGCGAGCATTCGGCCGAAGCGCATGACGACCATGGCGGCGTGCAGCACTTTCCCAACCTCGTCACCTACCTGGTCGCAATCCTCCACAAGGCCGGCGTCAGCGACAGCGTCCTGCACCAGATCGAGAAGTACGAGAATCTGATTTTCGCGCTCATCGCGACTCTGCTGCTCGGACTGCTCACCTCGCGTGCGATGCGCCACGCCCAGATGGTGCCGGGCAAGCTGCAGAATTTGGTGGAGTACCTCTTCGGCGGTTATTACGACTTCGTGCGCGGCGTTCTGGGCGATGAGGCGCGGCGCTACATCCCGTTCGTGGGCACGCTTTTCTTCTACATCTGGGCTATGAACTGGATGGGGATGGTGCCGCTGGGCCACTCCGCGACGTCGAGTCCGTACACCACCTTTCCGCTCGCGATCTGCGTGTTCCTCTACGTGCAGTACGTCGCGATGACGCGGCTCGGGCCTGGCAGGTACCTCTTCCATCTGGCCGGCGACCCCGTGGGCGTGGTGGGATGGGCCATGGTGCCCCTCATGCTCCCGCTGCACTTGATCGGAGAGGTCGCGAAGCCCCTCTCTCTCGCGCTTCGTC
Source organism: uncultured bacterium (assembly GCA_946886185.1). The sequence continues at coordinate 1,128 of CAMPIC010000300.1, read as the reverse complement.
TCTTCGGCAACATCATGGGAGAGGACACGCTCCTCGCGCTTTTCGCCGGCCTGGTGGTGATCGCGATCCCGCACGTGGGCGGGCTGGGCATTCCGTTCCAACTGCCGTTCATGTTCCTCGCGATGTTGGCGAGCACGATTCAGGCGCTGGTCTTTTCGCTCCTCGCGACCATCTATCTGTCGCAGGTACTGCCGCACGGGCACGAAGAGGAGCACGCGCATTGATCGAGTGGAGATCCTGATTCAGCGGGGCCATGACCGGAGCATCCCCGTTTCGCAACGAGTTTCTCGACCGAGCCGGTCGAGAGAGGAGCGCCACGAGGCGCCTGACCAAAGAGGAGAAGGAGCAAGGACAATGGAGATCAACCTGTTGGGAGTCGGATTGCCGCTCGGCTTGGGTTTCGCGGCGCTCGGTTCCGGCATCGGCTTGGGTAACGCGGTGAACGGCGCGATGCAGGCGATGGGCCGCCAGCCGGAAGCGCACGCCAAGATCCAGGTCAGCATGATCATCGGTATGGCGTTCATCGAGGCGCTCACCATCTACGCGTTCGTGACGGTCTTCATCCTCCAGGGCAAGCTCTAGCAGGAACGTTCGGCCGGGCTCTTCGTCTGGCCGGCGGTCACGAACGGGCACGCGAGCGGCGCACATGCCGGCTCGCGGCGATGGGCAGCAATGGGTGGATGCAGCTTCAATCACCGGCTTTTCGACCTGATCCGGTCGAAGTAGGGCGACGGAGACTTACGCATGGGCGAAATCAAGTGGGAATTGGTGATCACCCAGATCCTCGGGTTCCTGCTGACCATCTGGATTCTGAAGAAATATGCCTGGGGTCCCGTCATCAACATCCTGGAAGCCCGGCGCGACAAGATCCGGGGCGAATTCGAGGACATCGACCGCCGCAAGAACGAGGTGGCCGGTCTGCAGTCCAAGCTCGCCGCGGAGCTGCGCGAGATCGAAGCGCAAGCGCGGGTGAAGATCCAGGAGGGCGTCCACGAGGGTGAGCGGGTCGGGAGCGAGATCAAGGAGAAGGCGCGTCAAGACGCCCAGGCCATGCTCCAGCGCGCTCAGGACCAGATCGCCCAGGACCGGGACAAGGACATGGCCAAACTGGCCGCCGACAAGCAGGCC
>CAMPIC010000299.1 GCA_946886185.1 uncultured bacterium | reverse complement strand
CACCAAGAACGCGACCGCCGGCCCCGCCAGCGACATCGATCTACTCGTGCACTATCGAGGCGATGAACGGCAGAAGAGCGAGCTCGCGCTGTGGCTCGACGGATGGAGCCGCTCGCTCGCCGAATTCAACCGCCTTCGCACCGGCATCGCCAGTCCGGAGGGCGGCCTGCTCGACATCCACTGGGTCACCGACGATTCCCTCTCTCAGCGCGACGGCTTCGCCCGGAAGATCGACGCGATCACCGATCGCGCGCATCCGTTGCCGCTCCGGCGCCGTTCGTCGAAGTAACCACGGCCGCGCCGTGTACCCCGTCGGCGAGCCGTGCGATCGGATGCCTCCGATAGGGAAGTACAATGGCCGCGCCGTGGCCCGCCTGTTGACTGCCTCCACAACGAGACAAAACGGGCGCGCGGTGGGCGATCGGCGAGCCGTGAGGCCGTTCGCCTCCGACAACGAACACGGCGTCATGGACTTGTCGTGCGCAGAATCCGGGGGCGCTTCTTTGATTTGACTTGAAGACGCTGACCTACCTAGGTTCAACCCATGCGACAACTCGCCGTGTTCAACAACATCACTCTCGATGGGTTCTTCACCGACATGAAGAACAACATGAACTTGTTCCATCGGGAAAACGATCCGGAGTGGGAGAAGTTCGCGACGGAGAACGCGTCGGCGCGAAACGCGACGTTGCTGTTCGGCCGCAAGACCTACGAGATGATGAAATCGTTCTGGCCGACGGAGGAAGCGAAGAAGGTGATGCCCGAGGTGGCGAGCGCGATGGAGACGATGGAGAAGATCGTGTTCTCGCGCACCTTGAAGGACCCTGGCTGGAGCAACGCGCGAATCATCTCCGGAAACCTGACGGACAAAGTGAGGAAACTCAAGCAGGAGACCGGCAAGAACCTTCTCATCATGGGCAGCGGATCCATCGTTTCCCAGCTCACGAAGGAGCGACTGATCGACCGCTACACGATGGTGATCTGGCCCATCGTACTGGGAGCCGGCCGCACCATGTTCGAGGGTGTCGACGACGTCATTTCGCTTCAGAAGGTCGACCAGAGGACGTTCGCGAACGGCAATATCGTCGCGACATACGAACTGATCGTGCCACACCCATAGCACGGCAGCTCGCCGCGAAATCTGTGCCACTTACTCCCGCTCCGGGAGTAACCGCGCCAGTTCCGTGCCACTCGCTCCCGCTCCGGGAGGAATCCGCGCCAGATTTGTGCCACGCACTCCCGCTCCGGATACGCGTGTGCCGCTCACTCCCGCCTCGCGAGCGCTCCGCGCCAGATTCGTGCCACTCGCTCCCGCTCCGGGAGTGCGCCCCGCGGAATCCGTCGCATCCAGCAAGAGACATGAGGGGAGCCCGCGGCTGGAAGAGTGTCGACGAGCGGTCGTTGTCAGGCGTAGGGTAACAGCGACGAAAGGCACGCCGACTTTTTACAACCATTTACAAGACACGCTCACCGTCAGTTCACGCGCGTTCGAATGCGGCGGATGGGCTCGAATGCGGGCGGTTGGATCTGCGACGTCTACGGAGGAATCCATGAAGGCCGTCATTCTAATCCTGCTCTTGTTCTCGGTGGCTGCGATGTTCGATGAGGCCGCGGCGCAGATCTCGAGCGTGCAGAGTCTGCTCGTCGGGCCGTCGATCCGCGCATCCGGCATGGGTCGGTCGTCGGCAGCGGTGTTCTGGGGAGGCGATGCCGACTATTGGGCGAACCCCGCGCTCCTCGGCTATCATGACGGCCTGCGCTTCGAGCACGGGAAGACACAGTTGGTCCCGGATCTCGCGGACGATGTCTACTTCCGCTCCGACCGATTCACCCTGGCCCGCTGGGGAATCGGAATTACAGCCACCGCGCCGTTCGGTCGCAATCGGCTCGACTACGGCGAGACGATGGCCATCGATGAACAAGGACACAATCTGGGGACGTTCACCTCTTATGAGGAGTATGACGACTTCGGCATCGGGGTGAGCTTCGCGCGGGCGTCAGAATCGCTTCTGAGACGAGCCGATCCTTCGTTTCCCGAGCTCAGCCGGTATGGCGACATCGCGCTCGGAGTCTCCCACCAGGACGTCCACGTCGACTTCGCGCCGTCGTGGGCGATGCCGGATGGAAATCCGGCTACGGGCAATGTGACGGTGCGCGATTTCGGCGTGCTCCTGCGCTTCACGCCGTTCAATTCCATCGGGGGAAGTAGCCTCTTCGCGGATTTCGACGACATGTTCGGCCCGGTCGGTGGAATGCGCCTCGATCTCGCCTATGCGCAATCCAAACAGAATTACCGCGAGGAAACGATCACCTACTCGGGCTTCGACCAGACGGATCCGGTCGCCGCGACCACGCGGAACGCAATCAGCCTGCATGTCGAGACCGGATTCCCGTACGAGCTGGGTGCTCGAATGAAATCCTCGGGTCACGGTTGGCTGGTCGGCGCTTTGACGCCACTGATTTCCGTTGGTTGGTCGCGCGAGAAAATCGAGGACAACGTGTTCCCCGATGCGGAGCCCATTCGCAATTGGGGCGCCGAGCTGGTGCTCGCCCAAATCGTGCACCTCCGGACGGGACGCATCAAGGATGTGAACGGGGACATCATCGACAGCACCTGGGGCTGGGGATTGGGATTCGAGATCGATGGTCTCGTCGGATTCCGGTACGACCGGGCGACCGTGCCCCAAGCGCGTGAGCTGGACACGGTCGACCGGAACGGATTCACCGTCGTCGTTCATCCGTTGGAAATTTTCCAGAAGGTCACTCCCGACGAGCGACCGTGACATCCGCTGACGGTCCGCGCCGCGGTTGCTACACATCGCTGCCTGCTCGAACTGTGGGGTCGTGCTGCACCACTTGAACCTCCGCGCCGCATCGTGCCTCCGTCGATCTCACACGGATGATTCCGCTGCCAAAAGCTGCTCCATCGCAGCCTGATCCGGACCGATGAACGGAGGCGCGGTGCGCGCTCCGCTGTCCCGTCGCGCATCGCGCTGCCGTCCGGCTGCTCGACTCACACGGAGGACTCCGCCGCCAGGAGCTGCTCCATCGCCGCCTGATCCGGACCGATGAAGGGCGGCGCGGTTCGCGCCTCGTAGAGGTGGTCGCACAATGTGTCGAGCATGCCGTGCGCGGGCGGCAGGTGGCTGCTCAGCACCACGCCGGGATCGAGCCGACGCACCTCGTCGATCGCGGCGCGGAAGCTGTCCTCGCGCACATGGCTGAGCCAGGGCGCGTCCACCATCGTCCAGGAGGTCAGTCCCTCTCGCAGCGCGTCGGAAGGCAGATCGGATGCGGCTTCCGCCGGCGCCGGCATGAGCGCTCCGAAAGAGTCCGAGCTGAAGAGCGCGCGGGTCTTCCCGTCGAAAAACGCCGTGGTCTCCGGCGCATCGAACGTCGGAGGTCGGAGCGACGCGATGGTCCGATCGCCGATGTCCAGAGCCTGCCCCGGATTGAGCAGGTGTACACGGCGGGGTTGGATGCCTTGCAGCCCGAGCTTCCCCATTCCCAGGAAGGTCGTGACCACGGTCGCCCCGCTCGCCGCGAGAATCTCCCGGAGATTTCCGACGTGGTCCGCGTCGACGTGGGTGAGGAAGATCCACTTCAGGTCTTCGAGTGCGATCGCCTCCTGTACCCGCGCCAGGAACGCCGCGTGATCCGCCGCCAGACCGGTGTCGATCAGGGCAGGTTCGGTTCCGAGAATGAGGAACGCGTTCACCGGCAGAAGCGGCCCGTTCCCCGGAAGCGGCAGGTACGAACCGATTATCTTAATGTCGCCGTTGGTGTTAGAGACTTCATGAAGTTTCGTGGACAGCATGGGTCGATCCTCCGTCGATTTGAGTGATCACCATAGATCACTCAAATTCAGGCTACGGATGCAGGATCGGCCTTGTCAACAAATAAATGAACAGCTATGCTCAATGAAATGTCCAGACCCTACACCTTGCGGAAGCGAGCCCAGAAGCAGGAGGAGACTCGAGCGCGGATCATCGAGGCCGTGGTCGCGCTCCATCAGGAAGTGGGACCGCTCCACACCACGATCAGCGCGGTCGCGGAGCGGGCCGGGGTCGAGCGCCTCACCGTCTATCGACACTTCCCCGATGAGCCGTCCTTGTTCGCGGCTTGCTCGAGCCACTACATGGCCGGCCATCACCCGCCGAATCCTGCCACCTGGATGGCCATCGCGGATCCGCGAGAGCGAACGCAGACCGCGCTTACGGCTCTCTATTCGTACTATCGGGAGGTCGCTCCGATGTTCGCAACGGTCCTTCGTGACGCGCCCCGAATCCCCGCGCTCCAACCTTTCGTCATGCCTCACTACGCGTATCTCGAGTCGGTTCGTGACGGGCTGTACGAAGGTTTCGCCCGAGCGAGCGACGACACGTGTCTCGCCGGCGAACGCGAGGAAGGCGTTGATCTCGACGGCGAACGCGAGGAACGCGTTGATCTCGACGGCGAACGCGACGGCGAACGCGACGGCGAAGCAGAAGCGTCGCAAGGTTTACGTATGCGTACGTTCCTCGATCACGCCATTCAGTTCACCACCTGGCAGACTCTCAGTCGGCAGGAGATCGACGACAACGTGATGAGCTCCATCATGGTCGATGCCGTCTCGGGCGTAGCACGAAGCTGCCCGGACCGATGACCATTCGCGCGGAAACAAACTACTCCCGCGCCGGGAGTGATCCGCACCAGATCCGTGCCACGCACTCCCGCGACGGGAGTGATCCGCACCAGATCCGTGCCAACCACTCCCGCTCTGGGAGTGATCCG
>CAMPIC010000298.1 GCA_946886185.1 uncultured bacterium | reverse complement strand
GTCTTGACCTTCGGGATATCGATCGCATCCCGGTACTCCGGCCCCAATCCGGTGAACGGGACCGACTCCGATCCGGGCGGGGCCCGGGATCTTCCCGGGATCGAGCTCCGGACTTCGGGACCGCCGGTGGAGCCTCTTCCGCCCCCGGAGGACCGGCCCGAGATTGAAATCTCTAATGGCTGCGGCCGCAGCGGGTTGGCCCAGGAGTTACGGTTCGAGCTCCAGGGTCCGTGGTTCGATGTTGTAGATACTGGAAACGCGGACCACTACGATTACGTCAAGACCGAGGTGGTGGCAGCAGAGGCGGACAGCAGCGCGGCCCAGTCGGTGGCAAGCTTTCTCCAGGAGCGTTTCGGAGTCGGGATCGTTCGCCTGACAGAGAAGCGTCCCGGCGGGCTCGCCGACGTGCGAGTCGTGATCGGCGCCGATCTCGCCGACGCCATGGAACGAGGGAGCGACCCCTCCGGGCGACGCGATCATCGCGATCGCTGACCCGGAGACGGGGAGCGCCCAACGGTTCGTCGACCATCCCGTCGTGGGATGCGCGGACGGGCTGCCGTGTGCAGCCGAAGGAGTCTGGTCATGGGCCAGGTGGGCATTCGTGAAATCCTGCTGATCGTGCTGATCATCGTGGTCCTGTTCGGCGCGCGCCGCATCCCGGAGCTGATGAAGGGGATGGGACAGGGCATCCGGGAGTTCAAGCACGGAATGAAGGACACCGACGAGGAGAAGGATCGCTCCACCTCGCCGCGCCCCTGATTGCTCGATCCTACGGGCGCCGACCCGGCGCGGCCACCGTATCGGCCGAATCGATCGCCGCGCGGCGCGCCGAAACGCTGTCCATGAGGCGCTCGCTTTCCTGAGCCTCGAGTAAATCAGGCGGCATCGGCGCTTCGCGAATCGGCTCGCGAGCCGCGCCGCTCGGCGTGGATCGCGGGAGCTCGCGAGATTCTGCCGGTTCCCGATCGCCCGAACCGGAAGGCTCGCGGGTGATCGCCCAGGCCACCAGCAGCACCACCACGATCGCGACGGAAGCGAGCGTCCATCGCGGGATGAAACGGCGAGAATCCGTATCGGTCGCTCCGCCCGCCTCTGCTGGATCGTCGAGCTCACTCGCGAAACGTTGCAGCGGATCTCCGGCGGCATGCAATGACGAATCGTCCGCCGCTACCGCGCGCTTGTGACCGTCGAGCGACGTAGCAGAACCGCGCTTCACGTCCAGCACCACCGCGGTGATGTTGTCGGGTCCCCCCGCGTCGTTCGCTCTTTCGATCAGAAGGCGTGCGGCCTCTTCTGGATCGGGATGTTCCAGGATCGCTGCGATTTCCTCGTCGGAGACCGGTCCGTGGAGCCCATCGGAGCAGAGGAGGAACCGGTCCCGCTCTTCCAGCTCCAGCGTCGTCGTGAAGACGCTGATCTCCCGGTCCACGCCGATGCAGTCGGTGAGCAGATTGCGTCGCGGATGCGCTGCTTCCTCTTCGAGCGAGAGCAGCCCCCGGCGCCGTTGTTCCGCGGTCCAGGAATGATCCTCGGTGATCTGCTCCATGCGTCCGTCGCGCATGCGATAGAGGCGGGAGTCGCCCACGTGCGCCACCACCAGCGCATCGCCCCGAACCGCCGCGAGCGTGATGGTGCTTCCCATCCCGCGCGCCGAACCTTGCTCCACCGCAGCCGCGTGCAGATCGATGTTGGCGCGCCGCAGCATGGCGGCGAGCTGCGCCTCCAGATCGGGCGCGGACGTGCCGAGCACGCCGTCGCCGAACGCAGCGCGCACCGCGCCGATCACGAACGCGCTCGAGACGTCTCCGGCGTCGTGTCCGCCCATCCCATCGGCGACCGCGACCATCGCGGCGATCTGCGGAGAGAGCCCGTCGCCCGGAAGAAGGACGCAGAACGAATCCTCGTTGCGCTGGCGATGCCGGCCCATGTCGCTGCCGGCGCCGATGCGCAGGTCCCAATGTGTCATCGCCCGTCCCTCGACGAATCGGTCTCTTCCGAGAGGAAGCGCCGCTCCGCTCCCACCGGGCTGGTCCCGGCCGCACGCGCTCCGGAGCGATCATCGCGCAGACATCTCGCAAGGGTCCACCCGAAGAGCCCGAGCACCACGAGCGCTTTGGCGCCGAAGTGCGCGACGATCGCCCATGTGGGCCATTCCGGAACTGGCACCGTTCCAAAGCGCTGCACGATGGCGTGGTACGGGGTGGGCAGCGCCAGGAGGGCCAGAAAGATCAGCGGAGCGACCGAGCGGGTGCCCAGTCCAAGCGTGAAGAGGACCGGGAGAAGCATGACGTGGTGATACTCCCAGACGTCCTTGTAGATGCAGAAGAATGCCGCCACCCAGAGCGCGAGCAGCTCCAGCGTGCGCCCGCGCGCGCGCCCCGTCACCCAGGCCGCCACCAGCAGCAGCGAACCGATCCAGAGATAGACCGGGATCGAGCTCAGATACACTTGCTTGATTCCCAGATCGATCGTCCGGGATGCGTGCGCTCCGAGCCAGTGCGCCGAAAGCGATTGCACCAGGCTCGTCATCCCGAACCTCCCCAACTCGATCTCCGGAGGCAGCGGCCGCAGATTGAGGCGCATGAAGTGGAGCAGGTCCTCGGGCCGCTGGAGATAGTAAGGGAGGGAGGCGATGGTCACCGCTCCGGCGGCTGCGACCACGCGCGCGAAGCGACGCTCTTTCCAATAGACGACCGCGAACAGCGCCGGGAAGGTCTTGAGAGCGATGGCGGCGCTCCAGGCCCAGAACTCGAACCGCCGAACCACTCGTGTGATTCCGTGACTCCGGGCGATGCCGGCAGCCTTCTCGGATGGCAGGATTTCCGCCTGTCCTCCGGCTCCGCCTCGATCGACCATCGCGTCATGACCGGTGCGTTCGCTGCGCACGGAGGCGAGCAGCTCCGCTCTCAACGGAAACCACAGAAAGAGCGCCATGAGGAAGGAGAACTGCCCCATGAACTGCTCGATGTAGAAGGGCGTGAACGCGAGCGCAAGCCCCGCCATGACGTCGCGGCGCTTCGCGGTGCCGGCAGGCGTTCGCAGGAGCAGGACGATCAGCCAGACGAAGAGCAGCTCATTGAACGCGACCCATACCCAGTACGCCGGCCAGGGAGACAGCAACCACGCATCGAGCGCCGCGAAGTAGGCGGTCGGCGGCAGATAGCGATAGAAGTAGAAGTACGGAACCCGCGGCACCGCTTCGTTCCGATAGTCCGCGGAATCGTAGATCGAGCGCCCATCGAGAAGATTCTGGCCCGCTTGATAGATCCCGAAATAGTCGGAAGCCTGGCCGAAGCCCTGGCTCGCTTCGGTGAACAGCGGATCCAACCAGTGCGTACGGAGGCTGACGAGAAAGACCGCGTGGATCAGCAGGCCGAGAGCGAGCGCCCACCGGCCTCGTCGGGAAGATTCGCTCGCGCGGAGCGCGCGTCCCCCCGGTTCTGGAAAACGCGCACCTTCCTGCGGCGTTTGGGCGGTCGTTCCGGCCAAGCGCCTACCGCTGCGCCGCTCGCAAGACCTTGCGTACGGCCGCGAACACGTCCTCGACGTCGCGCTCGGTGAGCTTGGTCGAGAAGGGCAAGCTCAGGGTGCGCTCGCTGATGAAATCGGCGTTTGGAAAGTCCCCCGCGCGCACCCCGAGGCTGCGGCGGTAGAAGGGATGCAGATGCACCGCGCGGTAGTGGATGCCGGTTCCGATGTTCTCGTGATGGAGCGCCTGCTGGATCTCGTCGCGACTCCACTTCAGCCGATCGAGGTCGAGCGTCAGGATGAAGAGATGGTACGCATGCCGATCCCCGTCGCGCACGGGCGGGGGGAGCAGCACCGGGAGGTCGGCGAACGCATCGAGATAGCGCCGCCACAGCGCGCTCCTCTTCTTCCAGTTCTCCTCCACGCGCGCGAGCTGGTGGATTCCGAGCGCCGCCTGCAGATCCATCATGTTGTACTTGAAGCCGGGGAACTCCACTTCGTAGTGCTTGAATCCGTCGTCCGAGTAGCGCTTCCACGCGTCCTTGCTCATCCCGTGCAGTCCCGCCACCTTGATCCAGGAGGCGATCTCGTCGTTCTCCGTCGTGACGATGCCACCTTCGCCGGTCACCACGTTCTTGGTCACATAGAACGAGAACGCGGTGCAGTCGCCGATCGTGCCGATCTTGCGCCCTTGATGCACGGTCTCCACCCCGTGGGCGGCATCCTCCAGGATCTTGATTCCGCGCGGGCGGGCGATCGCTTCCAGAGCAGTCATGTCGGCGGCGCGTCCGGCGAAGTGCACCGGCACGATGATCCGGGTGCGGGGGGTGATGGCCGCCTCGACCGCGCGCGGATCGATGTTCATGGTGTCCCGTTCGCAGTCCACCAGGACCGGACGAGCGCCCACGTGGCAGACGGAGTTCGCGGTGGCGGCGAACGTCATGGTCGGAACGATCACCTCGTCGCCCGGCTTCGCCCCTAAGGCGATGAGCGAGAGATGCAGCCCGGCGGTGCAGGAGTTGAGCGCGACCGCATGCTTGCAGCCGATGTAGTCGCGGAACTGCTCTTCGAACTTGCCCACGCGCGGGCCGGTCCCGATCCATCCGCTGCGCAGGACTTCCAGCACTTCCTGGATTTCCGGTTCCTGCAGGTCAGGCGAGCCGAACACCAGATAGGAGCTGCGGACCGGTCGTCCGCCCTCCCGCGCGAGCGTTTCGTCGATCAAGGCTGCCCTCTCTTCTTCCGCGATGTCGGCGCGCCTTCGCCGTGCCCTTGCGCGCGCGATCGGCCGATTCGTCCCCCTGCTTTCCGGAGCTCGAAGG
>CAMPIC010000297.1 GCA_946886185.1 uncultured bacterium | reverse complement strand
CGCCGGAACCGAGCATCTCGGGAGTGAGGTGGCTCACTTCGCGAAGCGCGTGCACGCCCGCCTGCTGCACCTGCAGACCTTTGCCGGTCAGGGTGAGATAGCGCGCGCGCCGCGATTTGATCTGGAAACCGTTCTTGGGCAACGCGAGAGGAGCGAGGGTGCGCGCCGCCTCCACGTCGAGACCCTGCGCTTGAAGCGCTTCGACGGAAGCGGGCCCGTTCTCCGCGAGCGCTCGGATCACCGCCTCTTCGGCGCCCGCCCCCTCGATCATCGTCGTCGAGGAGGTCACTACCAGGGAGCCACCCTCCTTGCTTCCCAAGCCGGACGAAGAAAACGGCCGGATCGCCTGTCCGACCTCGCGCGAGTCGAGACCGGTCCATTCGGCGATCTCTTGCAACGAGCCGCGTCCGCCGTGCGCGGCGAGCGCGCGCGCAATGCGTAGGCGCGGAGCCTGGAATTCAGCGAGACCGAGCGCCGGATCGACCGACCATTCCTCGATCTCATCCGTGCGGACGGAGACCCAGCCTTCTTGCTCGAAGATGGTAGCGGCCGCCGCGACCTGGGCCTGATCGAGCTCCAAACGAGACGCGAGATCGGTGAGGAGGATCTCTTCGTCGCTGCGTAGCGCGGTCAGGACCTTGGCCTGCTCGGGAGGCAATGCTCGCGTCATCGGCCGACTCAGGTTCCTGTGAAGGCGTCGCGCACCTTCTCGAAGAATCCTTTGGCGAACTTGGGAGGCTTCTCTCCCGTCGCCTCCGCCAACGACTCATAGAGCGCTTTCTGCTCGGCGGTGAGCTTGGTCGGGATCACGACCACGACGCGGATGAGCTGATCACCGGGCGTCTTGTCGCGCAGACTCGGAATCCCCTTGCCGCGCAACCGGAGGATCTTTCCCGATTGGATGCCGGGGGGAATCTCGACCCGTGCCTTTCCATCGAGAGTGGGAACTTCCACCTTGTCGCCCAGGACCGCTTGGTGCGGATGGACCGGAAGGTCGCAGAGAACATCCTCTCCGTGACGCTCGAATACCGGGTCCGGCTTCTCCGCGAACACCACGATCAGATCGCCGGGAGCCCCGTTGCGGACTCCTGCGTCACCCATGCCGCGCAACGTCATGTAGTTGCCTTCCATGACGCCGGCCGGGATGGTGACCTCGGCCGTCTCCGTCCCTTCCACGCGGCCGTATCCCTCGCAGGCGGAGCACGGATCGCGCACGATGCTTCCCTCGCCCCTGCAGGTGGCGCAGGTGGTGACGTTGACCATCTGGCCGATGAAGGAGCGCTGGATGCGCCGGATCTGTCCGGTCCCGCCGCAGGTCCCGCAGGGGTCGCTTCCCGCCTGGCTGGTGGTGCCGGCGCCCGCGCAGACGCCGCAGCGCACGAACTTGCGCACCCGGACTTTTTTCTTGGCTCCCGTAGCGACTTCCCGAAGGGTGAGCTCGAGGCGGATCTGCCGGTCGCCGCCACGGCGATCGGAGCGCCGCGGCCTTCCCCCGCTTCCTTCGCCGAAGATGTCGCCGAACCCGCCGAAGTCGCGCATGAAGGCGCGCAAGGCATCGGAGAGATCGAATCCCATGCCGCCGTACGCGCCGGCGCCCGCGCTCGGATCGACTCCGGCATGACCAAACTGGTCGTAGGCCTGGCGTTTTTGTGGATCCTTCAGGATCTCGTAGGCTTCCCCGAGCTCCTTGAAGCGCTCCTCGGCCTGTTTGTCGCCGGAATTGCGATCGGGATGGAACTGCAGGGCGAGCTTGCGATACGCGGCCTTGATTTCATCCACGCTAGCGATGCGATCGATCTCCAGGATCTCGTAGTAATCGCGTTTCGCCATAATCTCTCGGGTCAAAACCTGTTTTGCGGCAAGAATCTGCCGAATGTATCGGCACCCACCCCACCGGTCAAGAGTCGGGGCGGCACGGATTCTCGCTCGCGGCCGACGGCAGCTCTACCGGGGCGTTGATCAGGACCGGCGATCCCTGCCGGGCCATGAGCATGACGGCGTCCCCCGCCGAGCCGCGAGCACGACGGTTGGATGCACCCGGCTCGATTGTGGTCGGAAGCTTGTGGATCAGCCGGGAGGAGTGGCAACGGGGACTCCTCCCGGATCGGGGCCTACTTCAGGACGACCATCTTCCGGTTCGACTTGAAGCCCTCGGTTTCGAGCTGGCTCCAGAACACGCCCGAAGAGACCGGATGCCCCGCATCGTCGGATCCGTCCCAGACCACCTCATGCAAACCGGCGTCGCGCGTCTCGTTCACGAGCGTGCGAACCTTGCGGCCGTTCACGTCGAAGATCGTGAGCTCGACCGGACCGCTCTGCCCGAGCGAGAAGCGGAGGACGGTGCGCGGGTTGAACGGGTTGGGCGTGTTCTGATAGAGCCGCGTCACCTTTCCCTCCGTGATCTCCAGACTTTCCACGTCCGACGCGTCGCCTTCGCACGGCTGGATGCAGAGCGACGGAATGGTGGCCGCGCCTCCGTAGATCCACTCGAGCGCGGCCGCGAGCTCGTTGGCGGCCGCATCGACGATGTGCGCGGAGTCGGCGATACACTCCTCGATCGCATCACGCGCGGAAAGGTGGTGGTACGAAATCCCGTCGAGCACAACGCGATAGTTCCCGCTGCCCGGGCCAATGCTCTCACGAGCGATCTGCGCGTAATTGGTCTCGCCGCCGTCCACGCTGACGTACGCGCGGTTGCCGACACCCCCATTGGTGGCGCCCAGCACGTCGAAGCGGAACTGCTGCGGACACCAGTTGCCCCAAGCGTCGTAGTCATACCCGCCCGGGTTCTGGCTATTGGTGGTTCCGTACTCATGACCACCACCCAACGGCGTCTCCAACTGGACGCAGTAGTTCTCGTCCCCCGACTCGTGATACGCATCCTGGATCATCGTCGCGCCTGTCACGTTGTTGAGGAATAGAGGGAATTGCGACTCGAGGTTGGACGCAATGTTGTCGCCGTTGAGGATCAACCCCTGACGCCCGAAGTTGCCCCCGCAGAAATTGGTGCGGAGCCAGTCGTACAACATTACGAAGTCCGCGGGTCGCATCGGCGCGTGCGCGCTACCGGTGTTGACGAGGATGCCGCGGTAGCCCAGAAGCTGAAGCAACGGAACGCCGTTGTTGGATGGGGGGACGCCGCGCGCCAGCGGACCCGCCCAGTTCGAGGCCGCGTCGTTGTAGTCGTAGCGGTCGTGTTCCAATCCCAGCGATTCGAACGCGGAATCGATGAGCGTCTCGGCGCTTCGCGAATCCGAAGCATCGACATAGAGAAGGCATGGGAATTTGTGTGTTCCGCCGTCGAGACGCCAGCTCGGCAGGATCTCGAACTCGAAGAAAAATCCACCGGAAGTGTCGGGAAGGTAGTAGCTCAGGTCCGGGGTGCCGATGTAGTTCGAGGTCACGAAGTAGTCGATGGCCGTGCCCGCCACCAGCACATCATCGCGGATGATCTCGTTCCCCTGCGTTAGCTCTCCCCCTTCACCGGGATAGAGGTTGTCTTCCCGGCAGAATGACAGGAACTGGTTCCGGAAAGCAGCTCCGCTGCCGGTCTCCACCGAGTCCATCCAGGCGTAAGCGAATCCGAGGCGTGGATTCGGATTGCCGTTGATCGAGGCGACATCCAGTTTCCAGTCGTTGTACCGAGCCGGTTTTGTTCCGGGACCTTCGCGGCGCACTTTGAACCAGAGACGGGTTTCCCACATGCTCGATGGAGTCGACGTGGGTCCGGTGACATAGAGCGAGTCGCCGAGAATGATCGGTTGCTGATCGCCCGGCACGCCCGCATAGCTGATGTCCGCCCGGCCAAGTCCGTTCGGATTGGGAACGATGGTGTTCTGCGCGAATCCATCCTGGAATCGGGTGGTGGTCGCGCCGGGCGCAAAAGAGATCACCGGACCGGCGGGTACCTTCAGTCCCAAGAGCTGCACGTTGTCGATGATTGGAGTGGAATTGGTTTCTCCCGTACAGTCCGTAATTCCGAACGCGTCGCACGAGGAGTAGACCTCGTACACGAATCGGATCTGCTCCGCGTCCTGGGGAACTCCATTGCTGATCGAGGTGAATCGACTGTGCTCGCACTCCGGTCCTGCAATGTAGTAGAAGGTGGTCCCGCCGACCCGCCCCGACCAGCGAGGGGCTCCGGTGCGGTGACAAATCGCCGGATAGTAGTCCCATCCCCCGCGCAGGAAGACTCCGTTCGCACGCGGCATGATCACGTACTGATCCCATTCCGCGATGATCTGGAGCTGGGTCGGCGTCGTCGGAAGGTTCGCTCTCATGTCCAGCACGTCGGTGGGATTCGATCGAGCGGCGACATGCTGTCCTTCGGGGTGCGTGCCCAGGTCATCGTGGAACTTCAATAGATTGCCGCTGAGTCCACATCCACAGGGATCGAGGATCTCGTAGTCGGCAACGTTCCCGATTCCGAAGTGCGTGCCGACGCCGGGTACCGGTTCGAACGTCCACCCAGCCGCGTCCAGATCGAAGTCGTAACTCGCGGTCGCGCCACCGCTCAGCTGCAACTCGTCCACGCCGAACGGACCGTAGAACGTCGGATAGATGCCGTCTTCGTCCGACCAACCGCCGTCGGACGTCATCTCGAAGATGATCTGAAAGCCGGTTGCGCCCTGCAGCACCTGCAGAGGGATCGTGCTCTCGAAGTCCGTCCCGACAGGTGGATCGGTCTCCGGGGTAGCGAGACCGACTTTGCCGGATAGCGAGCTCAAGGTCGTTTCCACGCCGCTCGGCAGCCGGCGGAGGATCACGTGCGTGTAGTCGAAGTTGACTTCGGTGTCGCTGAAGTAGTG
>CAMPIC010000296.1 GCA_946886185.1 uncultured bacterium | reverse complement strand
AACTCCGGATGCGCGCGCACCAGTGCTTCGGGATCGAGGGCGCCTGCGCTGCTCCCGGCTCCGTATTCGGTGGAGATGCCGATTCCGAGGTGAGGCAGTCGGTCGACTCGATCGAAAAATCCCATGCCGCCAGCGTCCCCGACTCCCCGGGGGGATGTCAAACGAACCGTTGTCGCCATCGTACGGAGAGCTACTGCTTCGAAGACCCTATCCTCCGGATACGCAGTCACGGATACTCGCTTCTGCGGATACCTACCGTGAAGGATATGCCCACCGCTTCGGACATCCCACAGCCGCGGATGCCTCCTCTCGGATACACATCGCGTCGGCGTTTCTGCGTTAGACTCGGTCGCGATGAACATCCACGTCACTCGGGCACGTGGGTCGGACGCCGGTGAGCTGCGGCGTGTAGCGATCCAGTCGAAAAGTCATTGGGGCTACCCGCCCGAATGGTTGGAGCGATTCGCTGCGCTGTTCGAGCTCACGCCCAAGCAAGTGGAATCGCGTCCCTGCTACTGCATCCGGGACGGTCGAATCCTCGCCTGGTATTCGCTCAAGCCGAGCGGGACGATTGCGATCCTCGACGATCTCTGGGTCGTGCCGGGTGAGATCGGCCGCGGCCTGGGCCGCACCCTCTTCGAGCATGCGCTCGAACGCGCACGCGCGCTGGGGGCGCTGCGTCTCGAATGGGAAGCCGATCCGAACGCGGTCCCGTTTTACTTGCACATGGGCGGCTTGGTGACAGGCGACGTGGAGACATCGATGGGGCGCCGTATCCCGACGATGGCAATCGGACTGGGGGCCGACTGACCTTTCAGTTGAGGAATTCGAAGGAACGCCGCCACACAATCGGCCGGGGTCAGCGGCCGATGTATCCGACGCTGCGGAGCCGTTCGCGCTCTTCCGCCGTCAACTGAGGCTCGACGATCGAAGGCAGCGCTCCGCGGTGCGCGGCCCAGGCACGAAGCCGGTCGGTCAACTGACGCGCGACTGGGCTGTCATCCGCGTACAGGTTGTCGTGTTCGAGCGGATCGGCGTGGAGATCGAAGAGCTCGAATCCCGGCTCGATGGGAACGCCCAGCCGGCTTTTTCCGTGCGTGTCTTTCGTATAGATCAACTTGTGGTCCGGTGTCCGCAAGCTGGCGCGAATCACGAAGCGCCCGAGCTCCGCGAAGGCGCGCTCCTCCCACTCCACAGGCGGTAGCAAGGATCGTCCATCGGCGCGCGCGCCGGGCGTCCCGGTCAGCAGTTCCTGGAGCGGCCGGCCCTGGTAAGAGGGGGGCGCCTCGATCCCCGCCCACCGGAGCAGCGTCGGAGCGATGTCGATGCTCTCGACGATTCTGGAAATCCGGATGCCCTGATCGAGTCCAGGAGCTGCGACGAGGAGCGGAACGTGCAGCACTTCGTCGTAGAGCGTCCACTGATGGCCTTCCATCGAGCCATGCTCGCCGAACTCTTCTCCGTGGTCGGAGGTGACGACGATGACGGCATGGTCGAGCAGTCCCAGTCGCCGCAGTCCGTCGAGCAGGCGGCCCAGCTCGCGGTCGGTATACCGAATCTCCGCGTCGTAGAGGTCGATGGCGTGGCCGATCACCTTCTCCGGAATCGGCGGGACATCCGCCGAGAGCCCGGCAATGTACGGCTTCAGCGCGTCGTAGCTCCCCGCCTCGGTCGACTCGATCGCGGGATCGAAGCTGCGCGCATCGGCGAGCGGCGGATCGTAGTCCATGTGAGGGTCGAAGAAATGGACGAAGAGGAAGAAAGGCGGCCGACTTGACGCGGAGCCCTTCCGGTGAGTGTCTTTCCCCTTCTCCGACTCACCGTCCCCCATGGCCGAGTCTTCGCGGATTCCGCGCTCTCGCATGGGATCATGGCTCTCCGAATGGCCGTATGCCCACGAGAGCACAGAATCGACGATCCCGGCGGCACGCACCGAGTGCTTCGACGAGGAGTCCTGGAGCTCCCGAGAGGGAACCAGCTCGTCATAGCGATCGAATCCCCGCGCGAAGCCGAACTTGGCCGCGAGATAGATCCAGCTGACGAACCCTGTCGTCTCGTACCCGCGCGCCTGGAGGGATTCCGCGAGCGTCGGAATCGACTCCGGCAGCGAGCGCCGCTCGGTGTCGACTTGATGGACCGCCGGATAGGTCGAGGTCATGAGCGAGACGTGCGAGGGCAGCGTCCATGATGATTGCGCGAACGCGTTCTCGAAAGTCGCGCCGCGCGCGGCGAGCGAATCGAGCACGGGGGATGTGTCGCGCTCGTAGCCGTACGTCCCGAGATGGTCGGGCCGCAGCGTGTCGATCGAAATGAGGAGGATGTCGGGCGGACCCGCAGTGGACGCGGGGAAGCGCGGGGCCTCGTTCGCTCGATCTGCATCGCGGCTCGCCGCGGCGGACTCTGGAAAGCGCGGAGAATCCGATTCGCGCGCGCGTCCCGCCGTGTCGCTCGCGGCACCACCGCCATCATCGTCGCCGGCGCATCCGAGCGCGGCGATGCCGCTCGATGCAATCAGGCAGAGCCAGACCCAGTTCGACGCGAGTGGGCAGATCCAGACCCGGAGGTTCCGGCTCAACGCGAGGAGGAAGAGCCTTGCCGCGATGCCGGGCGATTCGGTTTGGCCAAAGTCTTCTTCACCGTGTACTCGTCGAACAGCCGGCCCCACGAGGTGCTCTTCTTCCAATCCTCGAACACCTTCTGATCGCGAGCGGGCCACCGGTAGTAATCGTGGTACACCTCGCTTCCCAGGATGAAGGCGTTCACCAGCGGAGTGCGGAAGAACACATTCTGGATCGCTCGGAGCGGAGTGAACCAGAGCAGACGGCCAACGCGCGCCGCGCCATTGGCGCCCACCTGGAATCCCCAGGATTCTTTGGAAACATCGGCTCCCACCACCTCGATGTCGGCCGGATCCCCGATGCCCAGACCATCTTCATGGGCGCATCGGATGTAGTCCAGCGACATAGGATCGAATCCCATCATCTTGGCGGCGACGGCGTCGATCGCGACCTGATCGGCGGAGGCCAGCATGTAGTCCTTGATCACCGGAAACATCGTGCGCGGCCCGGGGCCGTTGCCCGCGGTGGTTCCATCCATGACCGCGAAAATGCCGGAGTGGATTTCCTTCTGGATCGCGAGCAGGTCGACCAGTGTCTCGTGGATCCAGGAGTGGGTGTAGTGCCGCTTCGTGTTGAGCAGCCCGCCGAACGCGTTCTTCATAGCGCCGGTGGTGGTGGTGTAGATGTGGCACTTCATGGTGGGCAGGTGGATGATGTTCTTGCCCATGAAGTAGTCCGGGACGTAGATCCCGTCGGGGTAGATCTTGTCGAGCACGCGCATCCGCGCCTTCGGCTTGATCTCGATCCACTTCATGTCCTCGTCCTTGAAGTTGTAGAGGACGGGGATGTCGTAGCTCTTGAAGATCGGGACGTACTGGTTGAGATCCTCCCCTTTGAACGCGTTGGTCACGACCGTCTTGTTCTGCACGCAGGTGACCTCGTCGTAACCGGCGCCATAGAGCGCGCGGACCGTTCCCTCCATCTGCCAGGGTGTCGTATTCGCTCCGGGAAAGGGGAAGTGCCAGGAGATGTTGTCCTTCAAGATGGTCGCGGCGGAAGGATCGAGCGCTTGACGGAAGCCGGCCAGCTCCATGAGCTCGACCACTTGATCCAGGATCCTGTCAGGTTGGACTTTGAGCGCCGCGACGCGCGACTTGGACATCTCTCTCCTCCTCTTTCGATCTATGGGGGGGAGGCGGCGGAGTCGAGAGGACCCGCCGCACCCCGGTTTCCGATCTGGCCCTTTTCGAGGCTCCTACGCCTGTGGCGGGCCTTCCTGGTAGAGCGCGAAAGCCGCTCCCTGAGGATCAAAGCATTGGGCAACCTGCCCGCCCCCAGGAACTTCCATCGGACCATTCATCACCTGACCGCCGTTGCTCTTCACTCGGGAGAGCGCGTCGGAGATGTCCGGCACCGTGATGTAGTACAGCCAGAAGGGCTGAGACACACCCGGAGGACACTTCATCATTCCTCCGAGCATCCGGTCCCCTTTCCCGTACATCTGATAGATGCCCATCTCTCCCATATCCATCGCCTGAATCTTGTTCCATCCGAAGAGCTGCTCGTAGAACGAGACTCCCGCATCCAGGTCGGTGGTCATCAGCTCGTTCCAGCCGATCGTGCCCGGCCCGGTGGCGGGCGGTCCCGACTCCGGGGTGGCGCTCTGGTACATCGCGAGCGCCGCTCCCTGCGGATCCGCGAACACCGCGTAGCGCCCCACCGAAGGGATGTCCGTCGGAGGGACGTAGGACATTCCGCCGAGCGAGGTCATCTTCGCGAACGAAGCCTCGATGTCGGGCGTCCCGACGTGACCCAGCCAGTGCGGCGGGGCGCCGGCCGCCCTGGCCCGGTCCGGGAGGAGCATCACCCCCCCGATCATCGCGTCCCCGGCCTTCCACAACGTGTACGTCATCGGCCCTTGTTCCCAATCCTGTGTCTCCCAGCCGACTACCTTCTGGTAGAACGTCTTGGCAGCTTCCGGATCGGTGGTCAGCAGCTCGTACCAAACGAAGTCTCCACCGTAACTCGCCATCGTCTCGTCTCCCTGGGTGTCTAGTTCTGCGCCTGCCCGGCTGGATGCGGCCAAGTCTCCAGCCTACCGGACACCCTGCACCCGACCAAGCGGATCGGGCGCACCTTCCATTCCAGCGAACCGGCGCGGAAACCTCGATACAGAAAATCCCGTAGTCGGACTCGCGTTCGCCGAGCGGGGCCGCCAGCCCTGGCCGAGCGGACCGACGGTCGAGGATCGCGGTGAGGGATCCGCATCCA
>CAMPIC010000295.1 GCA_946886185.1 uncultured bacterium | reverse complement strand
ACGCGCGAGGAGCTCCAGTGCGGCTTTCGCGCCCGGATCGACGACCGCCTCCGCTCGCGAAACTCCCCGCCCGACGCGGATCTGCTCCGCGTACTCCACCAGCAGGATCGCGTTGTTGACCACGATCCCGGCGAGCAGGATGACTCCCAGGAGCACCGGCGCGCTGAGCGGCGTGCCGGTCACCGCGAGGAGCAGACACACCCCGATCAACGAGAGAGGGATGGCGAAGAGGATGACGAGCGGATTCACCATGCTCTCGTATTGCACCGCCATCACCACGAAGACGAGGAAGACCGCCAGGACCACGACGATCGAAAGCTGCCGGTTGTTCTCCTCGATCGCCTCCTGCTCGCCTCCGATGAGGACCGCATATCCATCCGGCAGGTTCATGGCGGAAATCCGCGCTGCGATTTCGTCGTTCACTTCCCCGATCGAGGCGACCTCCGCGATGACGTCGCCGGTGAGCTGGAGCACCCGGTTCTGGTTCTCTCGCCGGATCGTGGTCGGGCCGAGGGTGGTTCGGACCGTGGCGACGTCGCGCAGATAGACCGGCGATCCGTCCGTGCCGCCCGGAAACAGCCCGATCGAACCCAACTCTTCCGGGCTCGTGAAGCGATCCCGCGGGAACATCACTCGCAGGTCGTACTCTTGGTTTCCGGCGCTGAATTTGGTGGGGACCGATCCATCCAGGGCGGTGCGAATCGCCTGTCCGACCGCCGCGACGGAGAGGCCGAGATAGCTCGCGCGCTCGCGATCGAGCTCGATGGTGAGCTCGGGGCTCGCTTCTTCCGCGGACGGTTCGAGGTTTTCGAGGCCGGGCACGTCCTGCAAACGCAGCATCAGCTCGTCGGAGATCCGCTGGAGCTGGGCCAGATCGTCTCCTTGCACGTCCAGAGCCACCGCGGATCCCGATGTCGACGTGCGCAGACCGCGGATGCGCGGCGGGCGGACGGAGATGCGCGCTCCCGGAAATCCGCGCGCCTGGATGCGGGACTGCATCGAACGCACCCATTGATCCGCCGAGAGGGTCCGCTCTTCGTGTCCGGCCAGGATCACGTCGATGGCGCCGCTCCCGGCGATCTCCCGCGTGTTGGCGCCGAAAAGCCGCCCTCCCGCGGTGGCGAACATCCCCTCGACGTCCGGCATCTCCTTCACCATCGATTCCACCTCGAGGGTGATGCGATTGGTCTCTTCCGCGGAGGAGCCGGGCGGGAGCGAGATGTTGATGCTGACGTTGCCGTCATCGACTTGCGGGAGGAACTCCGAGCCGAGCCCGCGGGTCAGAGCCAAAGAGGCGATCAAAGCGACGACCGATCCGCCCAGGATGGCCCAGCGCCAGCGCGGAACGTTTCTAGCGGCGAACTTGATGTAGCCGCGGCGCATGCGCCCCAGAAGCCGGTCGAACGCCGCGATCGGCGGAAACCGGTCGAGCTTGCTGGAAAAGTGGATCTTGGCGAGCTGCGCCGCGAGCATCGGCACCACGGTCAGCGCCGCGAGCAGCGAGGCGAGGATCGCGAACGAAATCGTCAGGATCAGCTCGCGAAAGATGAGCGCGGCCAGACCGCTGATCAGCAGAAACGGAACGACCGCCGCGAGATTGGTCATGGTGGAGGCGATCACGGCGCTCTCCACTTCCGCGGAGCCTTCCAGAGCCGCTTCCTCCGCTCCTTCGTTTCCTTCCTCCTTATGGCGGAAAATGTTCTCGAGCATCACGATCGAGTTGTCGATGAGCAGGCCCACTCCCAGGGCCAGTCCTCCCAGCGACATCACGTTCAAGGTGAGGTTGCCCAGCCCCATCATCACGAAGGTGGCGAGAATGGCGAGCGGGATGGCCACTCCGATGATGAACGTCTTGCGCAGCGAGCCGAGGAAGGTGAAGACCACGAGCATCGCGAGCAAGGAGCCGGTCACGGCGGCGTTGCGAACCGCTCCGACCGATCCGCGGATGAAGTCGGCCTGGTTCTGGATGACTTCCGAGCGGATGTCCTCGGGAATGAATCCGGTGGTTGCCAGCGCGTCGAGCCGCTTCGCCACCTGTTCCGCGACCGACACGGTGTTGGCATTGGGCTGCTTGCGGATGGAGAGCTTGACCGCGGGGCTTCCATTGAGGCGCGACCAGAGACGCTGCTCGCGATGGGTGTCGCGCACGCTCGCCACTTCCGAGAGCGGCACGTGTCCGCTGCCGACCGGCAACAGCACGCCGCCGACATCGCCGACCGCGCGGAACTTGCCCGCCGTCTTGCCGACCACTTCCCGCGTCGGGGACGAAACCCTGCCTGCGGCCACGTCCTGATTCGCCTCCCGCAACGACTCGGTCACCTGGGAGACGGTGAGCCCGTAGGAACGGAGCCGCTCCTGGTCGAGAACCACCTGGATCTCGCGCGTGAGCCCGCCGGAGACATCGACCGATGCGATTCCCTCGACCGTGAGCAGCTGCGGGCGCAGGCGGAACTCGACCCAGTCCCGCAGGAAAATCAAGTCTCGCGTCGAAGAGGAGAACGCCATCTCGAAGATGGGGCTCTGCGAGGGGTCGAACTTGAAGATGGTGGGCGGATCTGCCTCCTCGGGCAGCTGGGAGCGCGCTCGATCGAGATTCTTGGACGCGTCCTGCAGCGCGAAGTCAATGTTGGTGCCGTAGGCGAAGTGGAGATCGACGGCGACGCGCCCTTCCTCGATCTCGGTCTCCATGCGGATCAGGTTTTCCGTGGTCGAGAGGTTCGCCTCCAGGACCTTGGCCACGGTTTCTTCCAGAACCGCGGGCTCCACGCCCCGGTTGTTCACCGAAACGCGGATCTGCGGATACACGATGCTGGGAAGCAGATCGAGCGAGAGGCCAGAGAGGAAGTAGACCCCGAGCACGATCGCCACGGACGTGAGCATCAAGGTCCCGACCGGACGCCGGATCGAGAAGGCGGGTAGACCGCGGTGGGAAGTCCGGGGGGCGTTCATCGTGCTCTCCTTGTGCGGCAGGTCAGCTGCGTTGGGCGTCGGAGCGCTCGGCTCCGGTCTCGTTCGTGGGCGTGTCGGCGGTCACCACTCTCACCAACGCGCCGTCTTGAAGCGAGTTGTTGCCGACCGTGACGACGGTGTCGTTCTCCGCCAATCCTTCGAGGATCTCTACTTCTCCGCGCGAGGTCATTCCCGTCGACACGGGACGGCGGCTGGCGTGGTCACCTTCCACCACGAAGACGGCGGGGCTGCCGCCCGTCGCCACGATCGCGGAAGCGGGGACCAGGAGGACGCCGTCCCGTTCCCCGAGCTCGAAGGTGACGCGGGCCAGGAATCCGGGACGCGCCAGGTCGGAGGAATCTCCGGAAAGAGCGACTTCCACCGGCACCAACCGCGTGGCGGGATCGGCGGACGGGAAGATCCGCCGGATCCGCCCTTCGAGCTCGCGTTCAGCAAACGCGTCGAGCGCGACCCGGACGCGAGCCTCCACGGAGAGATTCACGACGTCGAGCTCCGAGACATGGAGGCGCACGACCTTGGTGCTGAGATCGGCGATCGTGAAGAGGCGCATCTGCGGGGCGACGATGTCACCCGACTCCACCAGCTTTTCGGTGATGACGCCGGAAATGGGCGCGGTGATCGTGCTATAGCCGAGGCGCGTCTTCGCTTGATCGCGCCGCGCCTGCGCCGCCACCGCCTCGGTGCGCTCACGCTCGTATTCGGGCAAGGTGATGACCTGGCGATCGCGGAGCTGGGTCGCGCGCTCGAACGCCGCTTGCGCGACTTCATGCTCCGCCTCCGCCGCTGCCAGCTCCGTGGCCGCTTCCCGGTCGTCCAGCTTCGCCAGGAGCTCTCCTTGCCGGACGTGGTTTCCTTCTTCGACGTGCACCGAGAGGAGCGCTCCGCTGAGCTGGCTGTTGACTCCCACGGTTCGAATCGGCTCCACCACACCCGAGACCGCCAGTGCACGGGAGATCACACCCCGCTTGGCTTCCGTGACCCGAACGGGGACCGCGCGCGCCGATCCGCCGGGTCCGCCTTGTCCTGCGGCAGGATCGGTCCGCGCATCGCCGTTGCCGCACCCGACGGCGATCAAGGCGAGAAGCGAGAGGAGTCCCCATCGGAGTCCACGGGCTCTTCCCCCTCGCGGATGGGAGCGCCCCGGGAAGAATCGACGAGCTCGTTCCTGGAAGAGGCGATGGGGTGGTTGTACTCGCGAGCGCGGCGTGAGACGGCCGTGTCGACCTTGGTGCGCGCCCTCGGCATCGGGGGCTTGCGCCGCCGCATCATTCATCGCCTATCTCCTCCAACTTCCGTCCGAGAACCGTTTCCAACTCCGCCAACGCGGTGCCGAGAGCCTGCCGAGCGCGCACCGCCGCGATTTCCGATTCCGTGAGAGCGAGTTGGGATGTCTGCAAATCCAGGATGGTTGCCGCATCCGCCTGATACCGTTCCTCGAGCACGCGCAGATCCTCGCGCGCCAGGTCGCTCGAGCGTTTCGAGATCTCCACGCGCTGCTCCGCCGACTGCACTTCCTGGAGAGCAGACTCCACGGAGGTCTGGACCGCGATCCTCGCATCCCGGCTCCGCGCCTGGGCCAGGCGGACGAGAGCGGCGTCTCGTTTCAGCGTCGCTTCCCGGCGCAACTGGTCGAAGATCGGAAGCGTGGCGGCGACGCTCACGTTCCAGGTACGGCGATCGGGCGGAAACTCCACGGAGGACCAGTCGTAGCCGCCGATCAGCTCCACCAGAGGAAGGTACGCGGAGTATCCCGTCCAACGGTCCGCCTCCACTCCTTTCAACTCCGCTTCCGACGACACCACGAGCGGAGACGAGCGCAACGCGCTTTCCACCAGGATAGCGCGGTCGGGCAGCTCGGGAG
>CAMPIC010000294.1 GCA_946886185.1 uncultured bacterium | reverse complement strand
ATGGTCGACCTCTCTCGGTTCGACGGAAGCGCGACCGCGCCTCCTGTGACCGTCTCGGAGTGGCGGCAAGCCTACTTCGAAATGAGCCGCGCCGCGCTTTCGCCGAACGGATGGCCGACGCTGGACGAACTGAGCGCCCGGCGAGACGAACGTTTCGAGGTCGCGGTGCTCGATCTGTCCTATCAGAAGCTGCGCTCCGACGCCCTCACATCCGGCGCGCTCATCTCCCAAGGCGAGCTCCTCGCGCTCGGGTCGGGAAATCCGTTCGAGACGGCGAGACTTTTCACTGCGGCTCCCCTCCGCGATCGGACGTATCAGGGTGAAGACGTCGTGTTTCTGCTTCCCGCCCGTTCCTTCGTTTCCAACCGAGCGGAAACTCCGGCGCGCGTCGAGCTCGACTTCGACGACGGTCGCGGATATCGAACCGTTTCCTTCGAGCAGGACGTTCGGGTCTCGTACGCCACGACCGGAGAGAAGCGGATCCGGATGCGCCTCACCGACTCTTCCGGCCCGGTGCGTCATGCTTCCTTCGGATTCCACGTTCAGAGCCTCGGCACGCCGGCGCCGCACGACACCCTCCACATCACCGCATCCATCCCGTATGGAGGGCAGGTCGGGACCGCGCGCGCGTATGTGTATCTCGCCGAAGGACACGCCGAGTTGACCAATCCGGTCATCGCGGTGGAAGGATTCGATCTCGACAACAGTCTCGATTGGGACGATCTGTACGCTCTGCTCAACGAGGAGAACCTGCTCGAGGACCTGCGCGCCGATGGCTATGACGCGGTGGTGGTGGATTTCACGGATGCGGTCACCTTCGTCCAGAGGAACGCCTTCACCATCGTCGCGCTCCTCACGCAGGTGGATGCAATGGTCGAGCCGGGCACGACCGTGGCCCTGGCCGGAGCGAGCATGGGAGGGCTCTGCAGCCGCTATGCCCTCGCCTACATGGAGGATCACGGAATCGAGCACCATGTCCGCACGTTCGTGTCCTTCGACGCCCCACAGGACGGAGCAAACATTCCGCTCGGGATTCAATACTGGCTCTATTTTTTCGCGGACCAGGCGGCAGAGGCGGCCCAGCTCCTCGCGATCCTGAATCAGCCGGCGGCGCTCCAGATGCTGGCTTATCACTACACCGACCCTCCGACTGCCACCGGGTCTCCGGATGCGTTGCGCGATCAACTGGAGAATGAGCTCGTCGACCTGGGGGACTATCCGTCCCAGCCCCGGCTCGTCGCGGTGGCGAACGGGAGCGGCGCGCAAGCCGATCAAGGATTCAACGCCGGGGCGCAGATCATCCAGTGGACCTATCGCAGCCTGCTGGTCGATATCGACGGGAACGTCTGGGCGGTGCCGAACGGCAATCTGCAGCGCATCTTCCAGGGGCTGATCGACATCTTCCTGCTTCCCGAGGAATCGTTGAACGTCAACGTGATCGGCACCTCTCCCTATGACGGCGCTCCGGGCGGGTATCGCAACAGCATGCAGCAGATGGCGGACGTGCCCGCTCCCTACGGAGACATCATCGCTCTGCACAACAACCACTGCTTCATCCCGGCGGTGAGCGCGCTCGATCTGGATACCGCCGATCTGTTCCATGACGTGGCGGACGATCCGGATCCACTGGCGCTGTCTCCATTCGACGCGATCTACTTTCCGACCGCGAATCAGGAGCATGTTCTCATCACGCCCCAGAACAAGGCGTGGCTGCTCGAGGAGATCGAGGAGACCCCTGCCGCGTCGCCCGATCCTTTGCCGGCGGTGTCGCTGCTTTCCGCCTATCCGAATCCGTTCGGGGGAGAGGGGCATCTCCGCTTCTCGTTACCGGAAGCAGGGAAGGCGACGCTGGCGCTCTTCGACGCCGCGGGCCGCGAGGTTACGCGGATCGCGGATCGAGTGTTCCCCGCGGGCACGCACGAGCTCGCGTGGCGCGATGAGTCGCTTCCGGCGGGCGTCTACTTCGTGCGCTTGCGCGGCGATGGATTCGCGCAAGCCTGTCCGGTCGTCATCCGCTGACTGCTGTGCAGGCTCGGCCGGTCACGTCCTGATCGAGCCGAGCCGCAGACTCACTGGGTGAACCGATCCCGTCACGATGCGAGGGTCGGTTCGCGCCGTGTCAGCGCTGTGATCGCCGGCCGGTGTTCGGATCCCAGCGAGCGATGTTCGCGCATGGCAATCCACTCGCACCCGCGAAGGTGCCGCCGACGAAGAGCGAGCCGTTGTACGAGCTGATCGCGAGCACCTCGCCGTTGTCGATGCCGTATCCGAGCGGCCGCCAGACCTGGCCATTCCAGGAAGCGATGCGGTTGAGCGGCAGCTCGGGATCGCCGAGCTCCCACGAACCGCCCGCAATCAGCTCCCCGTCGAACCAGTGGAGCGCGCGCACCGGCCGGAAATCGAAGGTCGGGTCGAGGGCGTTCCAGTTCGATCCATTCCACACCGCGATGCCACGCGCCGGCACTCCACCCGCCATCGTGAAATCTCCGCCCGCGTAGATGTTGGTTCCGTCGCTCGCCAGCGCGTACACGGGGCCGTTCAATCCAGATCCCAGAGGAAGGAACGTCGATCCAGTCCAGAACGCGATGCGGTTCGCCGGCGTGACTCCCGCCACCGTGAAGTCTCCCGCGATCACGTTGAACGATCCGTGTTGAATGGCGGCTCGGACCTGTCCGTTGACTCCGGGGAAGTCCGGAGGTCCGATCGGTTGCACTACGCCGTCGAGGAATTCCGCGACGAAGTTGAGCGTGTACAACTCCGAGGAAAGGAAGTCGCCGCCGACCAGAAGAGAAGAAGACATAGGCGCGATGGTTCGGATGGTGTTGTCCGGATACTCCGGGGTTCCGTCCCAGGTGAAGCCGGGAATCCAGTAGGCGATTCTTCTCTTCGGATAACCTCCCGATGTCGGAATCTCATCGAGGAAAGATCCTCCGGCATGGAGCTGGCCGAAGTAGTCCCCGAAGGCATACACCGGTCCGGGAAGGCCGCCGTCCATCTCCACCCAAGTGTTTCCGTCCCAGGCCGCGACGTGCGAGTGGGGCAGACCGGCGGCGACCGTGAAGTCTCCACCCACGATCAACAGCTCATCCCCACCCAACGCGACCGTGTCGCCTGGTGTGTAGGTGAAGAACGCGCGCACGCTCGCGTTGACGCCGTCCTCTCCGGGACCGAATCCATCCGCCCAGAATCCGCGCGGCTCCATTCCTTGGCCGGTGCATTCGACCGTTCCACACGGCAGGCCCGCGTCGATCGAGCATGCATATGGCCCGTCGCCAGCGGGAGCGAACTGGATGCGCACGAGAAGCGACTCTCCCGCGGCGAGCGAGTAGGGGCCCGATCCTTCGACGATGCTCCACGCGCCGTCGCACGACGCGCTCACGACCCCGGACAACAATCCTCCGCCGATATTCTCGATTTCAAACGAGCGCGTCTTCACGAATCCGGCTTCGACCACGCCGAAGTCGAGCGCGGAAGGGCGCACTTCGCAGAGCGGATCGAGATCATGGGTCGTCGCGGACGCTTCCTCGGAGTAGGGCGATTCGCCGAAGGAGTCGTATCCGCGCACGCGATAGGTGTAGGTGGTGGTCGGATCGAGCCCTTCATCCAGCCAGGCGCGCGCATCGCCGGGCGCCTGCGCGATCTCGACAAACGACAGTGTGCCGGTGCGCCGCTCGATGCGAAATCCGGCCGGATCGAATCCGAACTCCCACGATAGCGCGATCGAAGAGGCGCTGGTCCCATCGGCGAACAAAGCAGTCGGGGGCGCCATGCCGGTGCGCGTCTCCGCCTCGTTCGAATAGTCGGATGCGCCTCCCTGATTGCGCGCTCGAACGCGATAAAGATAGTCGGTGCGCTCCGTCAAATCGGTATCGATGTATTCCACCACGCCGCTGAACGGACCTTCCAGCGTGGCGATGAGGGTGAACTCGGAAGAGAGGGTGCGGCGCTCGACCTCGTAGACGTCCTCGTCGTTCGCGACATCGATCCAGGTGAGCGCGATCCCATCGAAGCCGATGGGGGAAGCCGCCAGATCGGTGGGCGCTTCCGGCGCCGGTTGGCCGGTATCGACCTGCAGCACGTTCGAGAGCGCGGACGGATTGCCGCGCTCGTCCACGCTCACGAGCGCGATGTGATACCCGGTGCGCGGCTGCAGCCCTGGAATCACGGCCGTCTCCGGAGTGCCCGCGACAGACGGCGTGGGCACATCGGCCACCATCGACGCGTCCCCGAAGTTGTCCGCATTCAGAGGAAAAGTCGCATAACGCAGGTCATACGCGTTCGCGCTGCCCACATCCCCGTCATCTCCCGGCGCGGTCCAGGTGACGGAAACTTGAGTCGGCTGGGTCTCGAGGAGCGTGAGATCGGTGACCGCGGCGGGCGGTGTCACGTCCGTCGGAGTCGCGGTGGCGATGTTGGACAGCTCCGAGAAATTGCCGGCGTTATCGGACGCCCGCACCGCGAAGTAGTACGTGACGTCGATCTCCAGATCGGTGATCTCGGCGGACTCGGGACTCTGCGCAACCTGCGGAGGCGTGGTCTTCACGCGCGTCGCTTCATCGAAATTGCCGGCGTCGATGAAGAAGGTCGCATAGCGGAGATCGTATGCCGCCGCCTGGCCGAACGCGCCGTCATCGCCCGGCGCGCTCCACTCGAGATGAACCGAAGTCTCCGAGCCTGGCGTTGCGGTGAGGTCGGAGATGGAAGCAGGTGGCGTGAGATCGAGGGTGGTGTCCGATGCGGCGTCGGAGAACGGCCCTATGTTCTTGGCGTTGTCGATCGCGCGGATGGCGAAGAAATAGCGTGTGTCGGAGGCGAGATCGGAGATGGTCATCGTCTGGGGCGTAC
>CAMPIC010000293.1 GCA_946886185.1 uncultured bacterium | reverse complement strand
CGTGACGATGGATGACGTCCGCGGTGAGTCCGATCTGAACGCGCGTCCACGAGAAACCGCCATCGGTCGATCGATAGATCCCGTCGATGTAGAGACCCATGAGCCAATTGTCCCCGTCGACGAGGAGCTCACCGACGCCGCCGTTGGGAAACCCCGCATTGCTCCAGGTGCGACCGCCATCGGTCGATCGGAAGAGCTCGCCGGCGTCGGCCTCGTTCGTTCCGAGGAGGATCGTGCTTCCGTCGGTCTCGATCGCAGACACCACGGGAGCCTCAGGTCCGTTCAACTGGGTCCATTGCGCGTGTGCGGAAGTGGAGAGTGCGAGGGTCGCGAGAGTCAGTAGCGATGCGCGAAGCCGGTTCATGCGGGCAGTCCCTTCTCGAGGTGTCCAGCCGACGAAAGTCTGACGCAGGAGTCGTGATCGTCCGTCGGCCTGTCAGCAAGATCGAGCCCGGCATCCACCGTCGTCACGATGGGACGATCCGAGCACAAGCCATGATCCCGGCGGCGAGTAGTCGCGAAAGACGCCTCCATGATACGAGACCCGGAGCGCGATCGGTCGAATCGCGGGGCGATCCCCACCCGATATGCCACCCTTGAAACGGGTAGGAGACGCCCGCTTCGTCGCAGCTGATCTCCCGTCTCTCGCATCAATTTCCACGTCTCCGCATCGCACGTGGACGCACTTTCCCAGGACGACACGGTGACGGCAGGATGGTCCGGAGCCGGTCAACTCTTTGCCGGGGCGGCAATCTCTTCACCTCTTCCAATCGTCCGCCCGCGTGCCTTCGAATGCGAAGATCAGCCGAACATCGATCATTCAGTGGTTTAAGCGAATCAGGCAAGCAATTGGAGAACAATGAACTACGCGGCTGCGTCTTTGTCCTTGAGTCGCGCGATGCGCCCAGTCTTCTCCGATGGCATCCCCGTTGTAAGTCTTGCCTGGGGGATGGATCCCGTTCGGAGGTGAGGCATGTTGCCAGTCGATACCTTGTTTCAGGAGGCAAAGCTCCCGGCGCGTGATCGCCGGCGCGCTCGTACCTTCCTGGAGAGGGTGGATGGAGCCGCGGATGTTCTGACTCAGTTGATCGATCGGCTTCCGGAACGCCAGCGAATCGCGCTCGCCCTCCGCTACTACGAAGCTCTGCGCCCGGACGAGATCGCCGTCGTGCTGGGCCTGCGCGAGGACATGGTGCACGACCTGCTCCGCAAAGCAGCGGAGACGGTGAGCGAAGGAATGGCCGGCTGTGAAGAGGAGCGGAAGCCTCCCGCTCCGAGGAGACGCCGTTGAAGGGGCCGGCGGTGCAACCACTCTTGCTCGTGACCGACAGCGCGGATCTGGCCGAGGAGATCCAGCGCCTGGTCGAGTCTCTGCTCGGGCCGATCGCGCTCGAGGTGCTTCACGAAGACGGACCGCTCGCTCTCGCGCGGCTGCAAGCGCAACCCCACCGTTTGGCCTTCCTTCCTCTGCGGATGCGAGGTATGGAAGCGATCACGCTCCTTCGACTGCTCGGTCCGCGCGATGCGGGGAGGGTGGTCGTGCTGGCGCCGGACACTCTCGGAGGTTGCCGTCTCGCGTGGGAATGTTTGGATCTGGGCGCCGCCGACATCCTGCCGTTGCGCGGCGCATCTTTGCGGCTCAAAGGACCTCGTGAACACCGCGTGCGACAGATCGCGATTCATCTGGCACGCGAAGGGGAGCCGCCCCTCATCACGATGCCGGATCTCCAGGACACCGACCGTCCCTGGATCGCCTTTCCGGAGCCTCGCCATTTGATGGCGCTCACCGCGTGGCTGCGCCGTCAACCTCGCGTGTTTCCGTTCGTGGTGCGTGTCCCCGAAGGGCCGCGTCTCCGGCGAGTCGTGGGCGAGGAACTGATCCGCGTCACGCAGTGGCCGGTGCGCCAGGTCGACAATAGCGATCGTCTCGTCGCCGGGCAGGTCCACCTCTTTTCCGATCCCGACCTGTTCAGTCTTCATGGCCGCGACGGCCGCTTGGAGACGGGACTCACTCCTTTGTCCGGTCCCGCCGGTTCCTGGGCTGCGCGACGCGAACAATTGGAAGCGTTGGCGCAGGCGACCGCACGCTTTGGATTGCTCCTTCCCGAACCGCTGGAGCCGGTGGAAGAGTCGATTCTCGCGGCCGCCCGTCCCGTCCTCTTGCGCTGGACGGAGCACGATGCAGTCGTCCGCAGCGATCGAGCCGACGGCGCGCCAGCGGCCCGCAGGAGGGCGGCATGAGAGCGACCGGGATCATTCTCGCGCTCATCTTGGGGACGAGCGCAGCGGTTGCATCCGGCGCGGAGCTCGAAGCGCCTTACAAGATATCTCGCGCCCGGTTCGCGACCGAAGACGGGTGGTTCGTGGTGCGCATTGACACCGCGGCGCCGTGGGCGCACTGGACGCTGGCCAACCCGGCGCGAATCATCGTCGATCTCGGCGATGCCGTGACCGAGATGCCGAATGCGCCTGGGCTGTATGAGATGGAGATGCCGGAGGGTCCGGTACGGCGCCTCCGCACGAGCCAGTTCATGAACACGGCGCTCGATCGCCGCGTCCGGTTCACCTTCGAGCTCGACAAGATCGCGGTCTACGAGGCGCGCCGCGTGGGGTCGTACATCGAAGTAAGGATTACCGATCGAGAGAGGGCTCCTCGATCGTGGGAGCTGACCTCCGCGGGGTTCCACGAAACCACTCCGGCAGCCACCCCGCTCGCGAGCGGGACGGCATCGGCCGACGCATTTCGTCCGTTGGGAATGCACGCGCTCACGAGCGGTCCAGTCGCGCGTAACGAAGATGCTTCCGCCTCCACGGCTTCCGCGGGGCGAGAGGTCAAGGCGCAACCTGCGCCGGAGGTCAGGGCGCAGTCGGCGCCGGAGGTTACGGCACAGCCTGCACCAAATCGCGCTCCGTCGCGCCTGAGCGATGCGCTCGCGGCAGCCTTCGACGCTGCCAAGACGCAGCCGTCTAACTCTGCTTCGTCCGTCCCTGCTTGGAGCGACTCTAAAGGCCGGAGCCAGTCCGGCGCGGAAGTGAACCCGAGTGCCAAGGACGCCCACGATGCGCGGAAGGACGACACGCAGGTAAACGCATATGCGCAGGGCGCTGCCGAAGACGGTGCGGCGCATAGCCAATCAGCGAAGAGCACTGGCGCCGCGCAAGACGATCACCCTGCGCAGAACACCGGTGCGGCAAGTGACGGCGCGAAGGGCAACGCCTCGCGCAGCTCGTCTGCGAAGAACGATGGTTCCGGCGTCCCCGACACGGCTGCGAACAGCGGAGGCATTGCGGACGAGGGTCTCGACGAAGCCCGAATCTCTCTGGAACAGCTGCTCGGCGCGCAGAATGTGGATCAGGTCCGGGAAGTGCATGGGAAGATGATCGAAGACGAGTTCACGTCTTCCGCTCACCTCGACCCCGGTCTCATTCCCGACTCTCTCGGGTCGATCGTGGAAGACGAGTACGCGCTCGACCAGCCAGCGGAGCCGACCGACGTCGTGCGCGAGCGCGCGGCTCGCCGCATCCTGGACGAAGCGGTCGGGGCCTGGACCGCGGGCAACGCCTCGCGCGCAGTGGCGCTGTGCGAGCGAGTGCGTCGTCACTATGAGCTTCATCCTTCCGCGCAGCAATCTCTGGTGCTGGAGCGGGAGATCCATCTTGCCGCAGGAGATCGCGCTCTCGCGGCCGCTCTTCCGGCGTATCCCGTCCTTCCGGATTCCGGAGTCGTCCCACTCGCCGGCTTCCTCCGCTTGCTCGACGAGCACTGGAAGCTCGAACAGGTCGATCAGATCGAGCGTCTGGCCGAGACCTGGGTCTCGTTCTATCCCGGCGGAACCTGGCTCGGACGCACGCGCTTCGCATTGGGCGAGCATTATTACCGCAATCGTGATCTGCTCCGCGCCGAACGCTACCTCTCCGCGATCGCGCCCGACGATTCGCTCGGAGCCCACGCGCTCGCGATGCGCGCGCGCTTGCACGATGAGGCGGGGGACAAGGCGGGAGCGCTCGCGCTCTATGAAACGCTCGCGACGTTGGATCCCGGGCCGTATCAGCTCCGCGGACTCGCCCGCACGGCGGATCTGCAGTTTCAATCGGGAGAAGTGGATTCGGCGCTCGCGGCGTATCGCGTGATCGAGACGTCGGCGCCCGACAAGACTGAAACTCCCTGGGCGATCTTCCAGATCGGCAATTGCCACGTGCTTCTCGGTGACACGAGCTCGGCCGCTCGCGCGTACGAAAAGGTGATCTCCGCGTATCCCGCGTCATATTGGGCGGAGGCGGCCCGATCACAGCTGCAATCATTGGAATGGCAGAGGGGCCTGGCTCGCCAGGTAGAAGGGATGCGGGGGCGATGAACGTACGGGAAGCAAGGTCATCCCAGGTCGAAGCGATGCTCACGAAGCGTAGACCCGCTCCGGCGGGAAGCACGCAGCGCAAACCGTCTGCGACGAGTAGGGCCCAGCGCGACCTGTCTCGAGCCAGCGTTTCGCAGCCAAAGCCCTCTCCGGCGCGCGACTCCCAGCGCAAGCCTATTCCGGCGAGCGACTCGCAACGGAAGCCTTGGACGGGCCATGAGGATGAGGTGGGGCGGTTGCGCGCCGAGGTGCTGCAGCGAGAGCGCCTCGGGATGGTGCTCGAAGGTCTGCTCGAGTCTCTCTGCGACGGAACGGTGGCGCTCGATTTTCGAGGCATGCTCGTGCATGTTTCCGACTCGCTGGTGGAGAGGTCGATCGAAGGACTGCCCGGCCTGCCTCCGGTAGTGCTCGAACGGTTGCGCGAAGAAGGAGCTGCCATCGTCGATGGACGCCCGCGCAGCTTCGAGCTCATCTGGGATCGGGAAGATCTCGGC
>CAMPIC010000292.1 GCA_946886185.1 uncultured bacterium | reverse complement strand
CCGCATAAGAGCGCACGCGCGGATCGGAGGCGAGGGTCACGAACTCGGGGTCGTCGCCAATCGGATCCTCGAACTCCATCTCTGCTTCGACCATCTCGGCGATGGACGGCTCGCCGAAGGCCGGCTCCTCGTCGGCGGCAGTGAACCCACCCAGAGGCGCTTCGAGATCAGGCGTTGCAGGAGGATCGTTCGGTTGGGTCGGCTGCCCTTCCCGCTCCCCGCATCCCCATGCAGCGAGCAGGAGCGCCGACGCGAGCAGGAGATGCCGCACGGTCCCCGGGCCGCGATCCCTTCGCGAGCCTGGAGACGGTGCTCGGGCACTGTCGTCCTGGAGTCCCATAGGGGCGGAGCAAGTGATCTTCGTGCCACTTCCCGCGCCTCGCATCAAGGGTGTTCCAAGGCATGAGTTAGCGGATTCGCATCGCCGCGAGAGCGCATGCGCGGGCCGATGCCTGTCCCAATCGATACTCGGGAGCGCACGGCGCTGTACCGCCCGCGTTCAGGGAACGAAACGCCACGACATCCACGGCCACGCCAGCAACCATCATCGCCTTGACGACCGAGAGCCCCGTTCGGCGCTCGCGTCGATGGATGCCCCTGCAGCATGAGCGCCCGCACCGGCCGTCGGCCTGCGCTCACCGGCGCAGCAGCACCAACCGCTCCGTCAGCACCTCGCTCCCCTGTTCGAGCCGCGCGAAGTAGATCCCCGAGGCCAGGTCGTGGCCGCGATGATCGCGTCCGTCCCAGTTTCTCACGTGATGCCCCGCCGCCAGAGTGCCGTCGACGATCTCGGCGACGCGACGACCGGCTACGTCATGCACGGTGAGGCGCACATCGCCGCTCTTTGGAAGAGTGAATGCGATCTGCACCGACTCGTGGAACGGAGTGGGCCGCCCCGGCAGAAGGGCGAAGCGAAGGAACGTGAAAGGCGCCTGCGCGAGCACAGGAGCGGTGTAGTCGGTCGTTCCGTCGTTGTAGACGATCGCGATCCGATAGACGTACCACGCGCCCGGATCTACCTCCGCATCGAGCGCGCGATGGGGGCCGCGGCCGCGGAACAGATCTTCGCTGACCAATGAGTAACCGGCGGGATAGTCATCTTCCGCCGCGTCGTCGCCCGGCCCCGTGGCCGAGCGCCGATAGATGAGATAACGCGCATCCTCTGGATCTCCCAGCCCTTCCCATTCGAGCACGATTCCGTTTTCGCCGACTTGCGCGGAAAACGGCAGGTACACGATCGGAGTCACGTCGTCGAAGAGGACCATCCCCTGCGGTTGTGACAGCAAGCGGTTTGCGGCGAGCGGGAAGAACTGCCCGTTCGGATCTCGCCTGCGTGAGTAGCGGAAGACCGCGCCCCCGTTGACCGCGCCCGCGCCCACCGTGGCATCTGCGTCGCTCAAGAGCGCCCGGCCGTCGATCGGTACCGTGATCGAGGAGAGCCTGCGGAATTGGTCGGAGGTCCAGGCCAGGGAGATGTCGCCCCCCAGCTCCACTCTCCAGATTGCGCCGGTCCCGGGAGAACCGCCATTCGGGCGGACGGAGGAATCGATCAACAGGAGATGTTCGTCATCCCCGATCGCGAGCTCGATCGGATCGACCCACTCCGGATAGGCGGCGAGGAGCTCCAGCTCCGAGGATTCGAGATCGAACGCGTAGATCCCGCCCGTGGGACGACCGGTGTCGAGCGGATCGGTGTCCGAATCGACGATCGCGACGCGCCCATCGGGCAGGAGGGTGAGCGCGCGTGGATAAACCAGCGTGGTGTCGGAGTAGAGGAGCTCCACGTTTCCATCGGGAAGGTCGACGCGATACAGCGCGCCCGGACCGGCGCCCGGCGTGAGTCGTCTCGGATCGGCGAAGCCGTCCAGAACGAGCAGCGCATCGTCGTCCAGCGCGATCACGTCTTCGAGACGGAACCAGGTGGAGTCGGAAGCGACCAGGCGCGATTCCGCGGTGGACGGATCGATCTCGAACACGCCGCCTCGATTGATCGAATCGGAGAGGAAGAGCTGGTCGATCACGTAGATCATCGGCCGCGTCCCCACGAAGACGAGATCGATCGGCTCGCGACTCCCCTCGTAGCTCGCATAGACCGAGGTCTCTCCGGTGCGTTGGTCGATCTTCAAGATCGCGCCCGGTTGATTGCCCAGCCCGAGCGGGTCCGCCGCGGCATCGGCCAGATAGATGTGGCCTCCTTCCAGCGGCACGAACACGGGGAGGAGCCGTGTGAGAGAGCGCACCGCGGATTCGGGCCCGCGGGCGCTGCCGCGGAAACGCAGCACCTCTCCCTCCGCCTGGAATGGATCGAGCTGGACCTCGTAGCTCAGCTCCACTGACTCGCCCGGCTCCAGATCTCCGGTCCACTGCACGAGGCCGGCGGAGGAGGAGACGGTGCCGCTGTTCGCCTCGACGGAGCCGGAAACGAGCCGTCCTTGCGGCGGCAGGCTGTCGATGAACGAGGCGGCGCGCGCCACGGAAGCGCCAACGTTGCTCACGCGAACCGAGACCGAGAGTCGATCCGCGGGATACAGAGGCGCTCCGTCGGGATCCTCGACCTGGTAGCGCTCGAGCGTGACGAGCGAGGCGGGCAGCTCGGTCAGATCGGCGAGCGCACGGAAGCCGTCCGAGCGGGCGAAGTTCTGGAGCGTGCGCGCGACCGGATCGAAGTGATGGATCGTTCCGGGAGATCCTGGTTGGCCGGGCGCGGCTCCCGCTTGATCGAGCACCAGGATGGTTCCGTCCTGCTGCACCAGTGATCGATACGGACGCACCAGGGTGGGATGCGTCAAGAGCTCGTTGAAGTTCCCCGAATCGGGGTCGAGGACGAAGAGCGTGCCGTGCGGTCCGGCATACCCGCGCGGATTGGCCGCACTGTCGGTGATCACGAGCCTTCCGTCGCTCATCACGTCCACTCCGGTCGGCTCGGGAAGGCCGGAGAACTGGAAGTGTCGCAGGATCGTCCCGTTCTCCGGGTCGAGCTCGAAGATCGCGCCGGTGTTTCCGGCCGCGCTGTCCGGATTCGCCGACCGATCGGTGAGGAAGAGCCGCCCTTGCGCATCGAACGCGAGTTGGCTGGGGTTGCGAAACTGGCTCGAGGTCGCGAATGTTGCGAGCGGTCCGGAAGTTCCGTCCAGTCGATAGACCGCGCCTTTCGCTCCGGGAAATGGCGCCGGAGCGTCGCGATCGACGATGAGCAGGTCGCCGTCGGGCGCGAAGGCGAGGTCGATCGGGCTGAGCAGCTCGGGAAGCTCGGGCAGGAGCGGCACCGGCATGCCCGTGTCCGTGTCGATGCGATAGATCACACCCGGGCTCGCGCCGGCGCGATCCGCGACGTAAAGGGTGCCGTCGGAATGGAACTCCGCCGCGGACGGATCTACCCACGGCGTCCCGAAGAAGAGAGGGATCGCGGTCGAACCGAGAGCGCGCGGCAAACGGAAGATCGCGCCGAAGCCGTTGCCCGATCCGCCCGGATCGGATGTTTCGTCGATCACGATGAGCTCGCCGTTGGGGAATCCTCCCCGCACCGGACGCGAGACGGCGCGCGTCACTCGATGCGCACCGTAGTGGAGCCGCGCCTCCGCATCGACCGTCTCTCCGTAGGCCGCGTCGCCGTCGACTCGCAGGAGCGCGAGGATCTCGAGCGTGTCGTTCCGCGCCATCTCTCCGGTCCAGCTACCGCGATTGACGTCCGCATCGAACGCCGCGCCGGGACGTGTCGCCGTGAGGTCGAGCAGATCGACCTTCTCCCCGAACTCGAAATCGGTGAAGACCGAGGGGACTGCTCTGCCGGAAGCGTTGACGATCCGCAGCGAAACCTCGAGCGAATCTCCTCCTTCCAGTTCTCCGCCGTTGCGGTCGTTCCAGCCGAGATCGCTCGCCTGGATCCGCAGGGACGAGCGCCCGACCACTCCGGCCGGCTGGTTCAGGATGGAGCCGACGGCCGCGACTTCCAGCTCTCCGTTGCGCGTGTCGTAGCGGAAAACCGCACCTGCATCTCCGGGATCGATGCTGAGCGGATCGGCATCGCGGTCGACGAAATAGACCACCCCCTCGTCGTTCATCCAACAGTCGGCGGGATCGATCAGCAGCGAGCTCTGGTTGAGGATCTGGTAGGTGGTCGGTTCCCCGCGGTTGATCCGGAAGAGAGTGCCATTGCTCTGGCGGTCCACCTCGTCGTTGTAGTGCGTAACATCGGTGGCGATGATGTTGTCCTGATCGTCGAAACAGAAACCCAGTGGATCGCGGAACCAGTTGTCGTCGACCGGACGGAGAGTGACCGTCTCCTCGACTCGATCGTACTCCCAGAACGCGCCGTTGCCGTTGGGGCCGATCAGATCCGAAACCACCACCGTGCCGCGGCTATCGACTCCGATGGCGATCGGATCACGCATGCGCGCGTCGGAGAACCAGGGGGTGATGGCGCCGGTCGCGACATCGACGCGATAGATCGCGCCCGGGCCCAAGTCGTTCTGCAAAGGATTCGGTTCGAAGTCGAGTCCGAAGGGGTTCGACTCGCGATCTACCAGGAGGAGCGAGCCGTCGACATCGAGCGCGATTCCGCGCGGATCGACCAGTCCGTCCCCCTGCCGGCGCGACCAGGCGACCCGCAGGGTGTTCGTTCCCGAGTAGAGCAGGACGGCCTGCGCCCCGTTGACTCCCTGCACGGGAACCGCGGACCGGTCGAGGATCGCGAGACGGTTATCCTCCAGGAGAACCGCGTCGAGCGGCTCTTTGAGCTGGTGCCCCAACCAGAGCGTCTTTGGAGTCGTGGAGACGCTGTCGACCTGAAAAATGTGTCCGGCTGGCTCCGACTGGAGCAACGTGCGATCGACGAACAGCACCGCCCCCT
>CAMPIC010000291.1 GCA_946886185.1 uncultured bacterium | reverse complement strand
AGTCTCGCAGGCCGAGCCTCTTGGCCAGATGATGGAGATTGCTCCGGTGCATTCCCAGCGAGCGCGCGGCCGCGGCCCAGTTGCCGTCGTTCTCTTGAACGGCTTTTTCGATAGCGCGGCGTTGAAACTCCTCGGTCCTCGTCCGAAGCGACGCACCATCTTCCTCGCCACCGCCGACCACGAGCTCGCCTGACTGGGGGACATCCCGATCGTGAGGTAGGTAGTCTTCCTTCCGTAGAGAGCTGCCGTGCCGTTGCGGCATGCCACCAGTCAGCGACATTCCGTCGGATGCGCTTCCCTCCAGAAAGTCGAGATCCTCCGCGCGGATCAGCACCAGGCCGCGATCGGCAGTTCCGGCAGCGCGACGCAGCGCGGCACGGCTCAACACGTTTTCGAGCTCACGGACGTTGCCCGGCCAGTTCGCCGAGACCAATCGCTCCCGCGCCTCGGGCAGGAGGCGGACCGGGCCGAGTCCCAGACGACGTCTCGACTGATCCAGGAAGTGCGCGGCGAGGAGGGGGATATCGTCGCGGCGCTCGCGGAGCGGCGGAACGGGCAATGGGTAAACGGCGAGGCGATGATACAGATCCGCGCGGAACCGTCCCGCCCGCACTTCTTCCTCCAGATCGCGATTGGTCGCGGCGATCACGCGGACGTCGACGCGATGCACCCGATCATCTCCCACGCGCTGAAGCTCTCCCTGCTGGAGCGCGCGCAGGAGCTTGGGCTGCAGGGTGAGCGGGAGCTCCCCCACCTCGTCGAGGAAGAGTGTGGCTCCGTCCGCGATCTCGAACTTGCCCGCTCGATCCCGCGTCGCCCCGGTGAACGCGCCCGCGACGTGCCCGAACAACTCGCTCTCCGCGATCGACTCCGGCAACGCGGCGCAGTTCACGTGGATCAGCGCCTCCTCGCCGCGTCTCGACTCCGCGTGGATCTGCTGCGCGACGAGCTCTTTGCCGACGCCGGTCTCTCCCAGGATCAGCACCGGAAGGTCGCTCGCCGCCACCACCGAAATGTCCCGGCGCAAGCGCTGCGCGGCCTGGCTCCGCCCGAGAATCTGAGGCGTCCCGGCGGTCCGCTGGATCTCGCGCGCGACCGCCTCCTTTCGCGCCGCGAGGCGCTCCAGTGACTCAATGAGTGCGCTCGTCCTCATCGCGGCCCCGGCCAGGGCCGTGAGCGCCTCGAGCAGCTTGGGATCGAGCGCGTCGAACGCCGTCGGGGAAAGCGCATCGGCGGTCAGCGCGCCGACCACCTCTCCTCCTTCGGTGAGCGGGCATCCGAGGCAGGAATGGATGTGCTCGAGGGCGCGCGGATCGGCGACGAGCTGCCCGTCGAAGGGATCGGGAAGCGGCGAGTCGAGCGGGAAGAGCAGCGGACCGCCGGCGGACAAGATCCTGTCGAGTCGAGGATGTTCGCTGCGCTCGTATCGGCGCACCAACGCTTCTTCCGACAACCCGAATCCGGCGAGGGGAACGAGCTCGGTGCCTTCGAGCCGCAAGAGACACGCGGCATCGCACGGAACGAGCCGGCGCATCGCGGAGAGCAGCCGGGCATAGCGGTCTCGCGCACCGAGAGATGCCGTCAGATCGCGCGCGATCTCGAGAAGAATCTCGACGCCTTGGGGATCGACGCCACCCGGACCGGATTCCTGAGCCCGTGGGTTCGCTCCACCGCTCGACCGAAGCCGGGCGCCGACGCGGTGCACTGAGCCGGGCCCGCCGCCACCGCGACTCAACGATCCGAACCGATCATGGGTTTCTTTGGAACGATTCCGGCGGCCGCCTCCGCGCTTTGGTTGTTGCTTTGACAACTATGTTATCTCCTGAACAACGATTGGCACGTTGCTTGATTCATAACATACCTGACAAGCTATTGGAGGACAAGGGCTTTGTTCCTTGGCACGCTCACTGCTGCGTAAAAGTGCATGAGGCGCGGATCACGGCGCCTGTCCTACCCAAGCGCACACGAAGGAGATTGGTCAAATGGAAGCAAGTCGAGAGAGAAACGCCAGTCACGGGACGCTCGCGGAGCTCGCGATCACATACCCAGCCGCGTCACGCGTCTTTCACCGCGAGGGGCTGGACTACTGCTGCGGCGGCAAGCGCTCCTTCGAGGAGGTTTGCGCTTCGCGGGGCCTGAACGCGGAAAGCCTGCTATTGGAAATCGAGCAAACCGACGTTCCCAACGCTCGGCCATGGTCGGACCGCCCCTTGGGCGAGATGATCTCCCACATCATCGGGCACTATCACGACTCGCTGCGCGAGGAGTTGCCGCAGCTCGTCGCGCTCGCCGCCAAGGTCGAGACGCGTCATTCCGACAAGGATTCGTGTCCTCGCGGGCTTGCGGCGCACCTCGATGCCGTGCACTCCTCCCTGCTCGAACACATGACCAAGGAAGAGCAGGTGCTCTTCCCCATGATCCAAGCTGGATACGGCAAGCGCGCGGGCGGTCCGGTCCAGGCTATGGAACAGGAGCACCGCGACCATGCCGAGGCGCTCCGCCGGACGCGCGCTCTCGCGCACGACCTGGTGCCGCCCGAGGAGGCGTGCACGTCCTGGCGGGCACTTTATCTCCGGCTGAACCAGCTGGAGGCGGATCTCATGGAGCACATCCACCTGGAGAACAACGTGCTCTTCCCGCGCTCACTTTTCGAATGACCTCGAGGGCGGGTCGCGGCGCGCACCCGCGATCCGCCCCCCGGTCGACAGGCGGCTCCGAGCTCGCGTAGCATCCCCCGATGCACAAGGCTCGTGCGGAGTCGGACCGAACGTCGATCCTCCTCTGGAGCGCGGTCCTCCTGTTGGTGACCGCGATCGCATACCTGCCCGCCACCCAGAATCTGTTCACCAATTGGGACGATCCTGGGTACATCCTAGACAATCCCGGCATCAAACGGCTCGATCCGAGCGCGATCGGGCACCTCTTTTCCAGTTTTCACAAAGGGAACTATCACCCGCTCACGATGCTCTCGTTCGCCCTCGATTACTCATCATGGGGGCTCTCGCCGCGCGGATATCACGTCGTCAACGTCGCGCTGCATCTCCTCAATACTCTCGGAGTGCTGGTCTTCACGCGCATGCTGCTTTCGCTGCGTGATGAGCCGCGCGCCACGCAGACCGCGCTCGCGACTGCGCTGCTCTTCGGCGTACATCCGTTGCATGTCGAGTCGGTCGCCTGGGTGGTGGGGCGCAAGGACCTGCTGTACGCGCTCTTCTTCCTAGGATCGGTGATCGCGTACTGCAAGTATCTGGCGTCGAAGGGTGCTGCGTTCTATGCGCTCTCTCTCGTCGCATTCGTGCTTGCGCTGCTGTCGAAAGGGCAGGCAGTGACCCTGCCCCTGGTTCTTGTCGCGATCGATCTGGTCGTGGGTACGCGCAAGCGAAGAGCCGCGGGTGACGCAACAGGAGGTGCCGCAGGTGGTGCACCGGGAGGCGCCACACGTGGTGCAGCAGGAGCCGCAGCGGGTGTACGGGCTCGGTCTCGGTCCACGGTCGTACTGGAGAAAGTCCCGTTCTTCGCACTCGCGCTCTTGTTCGGTGTCATCGCCATTGCCGCGCAGCGACAGGGCGAGGCGGTCGGGGATGTGTCCGCGTATCCGCTCCATCAGCGGATCGTGTTCGCGAGCTATGGACTCGTCCAGTATGTGCGCAAGCTCTTCCTGCCGATCGATCTCTCGGCGTTCTATCCCTACTTCGTTCGTCCAGGAGAAACGCTTCCGATCGGGTATTGGCTCTATCCGGTGATCGTGATCGCCGCGGTTGCGCTGATCTGGATCGGCCGGAGGCATCGGTGGATCGCGTTCGGCGCCGCGTTCTTCGTCGTGAATCTGGCGCTCGTGCTCCAGCTTCTTCCGGTCGGAGCGGCGATCATGGCCGACCGGTACAGCTATCTGTCTTCTTTCGGGATCTTCCTCATCTTGGCGGTGCTGTATCGCGCTTGGAGCGCGCGGGCGCGGAACCTGGTTCCTACTTTTGCGCTGGGCCTGGCCTGCATCGTGTTCGCGGGGATCACGTTCGCGCGCTGTCAGGTGTGGTATGACAGCGGTTCACTCTGGACCGACGTCATCGCGAAGCATCCCGAAGCGCCGATCGCGTGGAACAATCGCGGAATCTATCGAAAGGACGCGGGCGATCTCGCGGGGGCGATGGAGGACTACTCGCGCGCGCTCGAGCTCGATCCAGGCTACACGCTCGCCTATACGAACCGCGCGGTGGCTCGGCAGCGCCTCGGCGATTTCGAAGGCGCGTTGCAGGATCTCGATCGTTCGATCGCGCTCGATCCCGACGACTCCAGCGCGTTCGCGAACCGAGGAGTCGTACAGATTCGGCTGGGTCAGCCGGAGCGCGCGCTGGCCGATTTCACCAGAGCGATCGAGCTCGATCCGTCCAACGCTGCCGCCTACGCCAATCGCGGGACCTTGCGCAGCAACCTCGGCGACTATCGGGCAGCGCTCGCCGACCTCGATCGAGCGCTTGCGCTGAACCCGATCCAACCGGACGCGCTCGTCGCTCGCGCGCTCGCTCGTTCCGGCGCCGGGGATGCGGAATCGGCGCTGGCGGATCTCGACGAATCGCTGCGCCTGCGCCCGCAGAGTGGGATCGCTCACTTCCTCCGCGGGAACATCCAGCTCCAGCTGAACCGGACGCAGCTGGCCTGCAACGACTTCGGCGCCGCCGCACAGCTCGGCTATCAACCGGCGCACGAGCAGCTCCGCCTTCACTGCGGC
Source organism: uncultured bacterium (assembly GCA_946886185.1). Next base: position 127 of record CAMPIC010000291.1, on the reverse strand, counting down.
CAGTAGCAGCGGGTCGAGTCCAGATCGACTGCCAGATCTCCGTGCGATGACTGATGCCGTGATGCCACCCGTTGGCGCGAGGTCTGCTGCTCCGATGCCGCACCCGCCGGCGTAACCAGTCCCATGA
>CAMPIC010000290.1 GCA_946886185.1 uncultured bacterium | reverse complement strand
CTCGGTCGTCATCTTCTCGTGCGGGGCGTCATGGCAAGGAATCCAGTGGCGCGCCTCTTCATCCTCTCCCTGGCTCCACACCTGCCACGTCGCATTCGGCTCCTCGGGCGTGGGACCCCAGAAATAGAGCCCTTGAACCGGGTTCTCCTTGCGATACCGGATATAGACCTGCGCATCGCGTTCGACCGCGCGACGGAAGCGCACTTCCAGCTTGTGATCGAGATAGGTGTGCTCGAGCGGGTTGCCCTTCCCGTCGGTCACTTCCTCGATCTCGAGGTCGATCGCATCGAGCACGATGGAATGGAATGGGCCATAGCTCGCGTGGAGATGGAGCTGCGCCAGCCCCTCGATGGAGTTGGCCGGTAGATCGACGATCAAGTCCAAGCGGAGATGCGTGACATCGCAGGTGCGGTCGGGAGCGTATTTGGGATCCTCATCGTACAGGGTCCACTTCTCGCCGCTCGCCCCGAGGAACTCTTGGCCGGCGCCGATGCGCCGATGCGCCCGGCACCTCAGATCTTCGGACCACTTCCAGCTCCGGACACCGAAGGAGCCGAATCCACCGGCGGCTCCTCCACCACTTTGGACGCCCATCCCGACTACCTCCCGCCTCTTGTCCGTTGACTGCAAGAAGACGTAGGATACTGCGTTTACGCCGATCTCCACAAATCCACGGCCCTTCTCCGGCCAGCGGATGGACCGATCCCAAGTGAGGAATTCGATGAAGTTCGACACTCGTTGCGTCCGGGCAGGCAATCAACCCGATCCCACCACCGGCGCGATCGTTCCCCCTATTTATCAAACCGCGACCTACACACTGCCGGAAGTCGGCACGAACAAGGGTTTCGATTACACCCGCTCCTCGAATCCGACTCGCGCGATGTTGGAAGAGAATCTGGCCGCTCTCGAAGGCGGGCGCCACGCCGTCTGCTTCGCGAGCGGAATGTCCGCGGTCGACGCGGTGCTCCGGAAGTTCAACCCGGGAGATCACATCGTTTCCAGCGACGACGTCTACGGAGGAGTCTCTCGCCTCTTCAACCGCATCCTCTCGCGCTATGGACTCGAGTTCACGTACGTCGATTCATCCGATCCGGAGAAGGTGCGCGCCGCCGTCAAGGGCAACACCAAGCTCATCTGGGTCGAGACGCCGACCAATCCGCTTCTGAAGGTGACCGATCTCGCGGCGATCTCCACCATCGCGAAGGAGAAGGACGTGCTCTTCGGAGTGGACTCGACGTTCGCCACGCCCGCGCTGCTCCGACCGTTCGAGTGGGGAGCGGACATCGTGATGCACTCCACGACGAAGTATCTGAGCGGACACAACCAGATCATCGGTGGCGCCGTCATCGTCAACACGGACGAGCTGCGCGATCATCTGCGGTTCATTCAGAAGAGCGTCGGAGCGGTGCCGAGCCCCTTTGACTGCTGGCTCACCCTTCTCGGGATCAAGACTCTCCCCATCCGCATGGAGCGGCATGGCGAGAACGCGCTCAAGGTGGCCCGCTTCCTCGAGGAGCATGACAAAGTCGCGTGGGTCCGGTATCCGGGTCTCGCCTCTCATCCCCAGCATGCGGTCGCGGCGCGCCAGATGAGCGGATACTCCGGAATGCTCACGTTCGAGCTGAAGGGCGGGATCCCGGCCGGGAAGACTCTGCTCAACTCCTGCCGCATGATTGCGCTCGCGGAAAGTTTGGGCGCGGTCGAGACGATGATCACGCATCCCGCCACGATGACGCATGCGGAGGTGCCGGTGGCGGAGCGGCATGCGCGCGGACTCACCGACGGTATGGTGCGGCTTTCGGTCGGCATCGAAGACGTGGCCGACATTCTCGCGGACCTCGAACAGGCGCTCGCGAAGGCGTGATGGCGCGCTCCACGGACAAAGCGGGATCCACCGGAAAGACCACCGACAAGGCGCTTTCCATGCACGTGGCGCGATCTGATGACCAAGCGAGATTCATGAACACAGATCCTCTTCCACCGGGTCTGGGCGTATCGCGGCTGCCTCTCCTCGAGAAGTACCGCGCGCATCTCCCGATGACCGAACGCACTCCGATTGTCTCACTCGGCGAGGGGTACACTCCGCTCATCCGCTGCCGCAATCTCGAGCGTGAGCTGCGCGCGCCTTGCGAGATCCATGTGAAATACGAGGGGATGAATCCCACCGGATCGTTCAAGGATCGCGGCATGACCATGGCGATCTCCAAGGCGTTGGAAGAAGGAGCGAACGCGGTCATCTGCGCCTCCACCGGCAATACGTCTGCTTCCGCCGCGGCCTACAGTGCGCGCGCCGGGCTGCGTTGCATCGTGCTCATCCCCGACGGAGCAATCGCGCTCGGGAAGCTCGCCCAGGCGATGGTGCAAGGCGCGCAGGTGGTGCAGATCGAAGGGAACTTCGACGAAGCGCTCGCGATCGTGCAGGAGATCGCGGAGACGCAGCCGATCACTCTGGTCAATTCGATCAACCCGTATCGGATCGAGGGTCAGAAGACCGGGAGCTTCGAGATCGTGGAAGATCTCGGCGGCGCGCCCGACTTCCACTTCATCCCGGTCGGCAATGCCGGCAACATCACCGCCTACTGGCGCGGATATCGCGAGCTCCTGGAACGCGGAGAGATCGAACGCACGCCGCGCATGATGGGATTCCAGGCGGCCGGCGCGGCGCCGATCGTGATGGGGTATCCGATCGAACGCCCCGAAACGCTCGCGACCGCGATCCGGATCGGAAAGCCCGCTTCGTGGAAACAGGCCGAAGCCGCGCGCGATGAATCGGGCGGCGTGATCGAGTCGGTCACCGATGACGAGATCGTCGAGGCGTATCGACTGCTTGCCGAGTACGAAGGAGTCTTAGTGGAGCCGGCATCCGCCGCTTCGGTCGCGGGGCTGCGCAAGAAGCTCGAGGCTTCGGAGTTCCCGGCCGGGTCCCGCGCCGTCTGCATCCTCACCGGGCATGGTCTCAAGGATCCCGATCGCGCCATCGCGGTGTCCCCAAGGCCGGAAGTGCGACCCGCGACCTGCGACGCCGTCCTCGACTTGATCAAACGCAAATGAGCGGCAGCTTCACCGTTCGTGTGCCGGCCACTTCGGCGAACCTCGGACCTGGGTTCGATTGCCTGGGAGTCGCTCTCGATCTGTATCTCACGATCGAGTGCTCCCCATCGGGCTCGTTCTCCATGGAGCTGCGCGGAGAAGGGTCGGAGCGCCTCGCGAAGGACGGGCGCAACCTGCTGGCCCGTTGTGTCGCCTCCGGGTTCGCCCTGGCATTCCGTCCTGATTCCCCGACAACGACCGCCAACGCCAAGCATCCGACTCTTCCGTCCGTGAAGCTGGAGATCGACAACCAAATTCCGCTCGCGCGGGGATTGGGAAGCTCCAGCGCAGCGATCGTAGGAGGCCTGGCCACCGGCGTCCTCCTGGCCCGGCGGGAACGAGGCGATCGAAGTGAGTTGGGCGCGGATGAGCGGAACTTGATCCTGTCCGAAGCGACTCGCATCGAAGGTCATCCCGACAATGTCGCCCCCGCCGCTCTCGGCGACCTGGTGATCTGCGGAGTCGAGCGCGGCACGGTCATCACCATCCAGCAATCGTGGCCGGAGGCGCTCGCGCTGGTCGCAGTGATCCCCGAGCTCGCGGTGCGAACGGAGGCAGCGCGGCGCGCCCTACCCGCAACCATCCCGCATGCCGACGCGGTGGTGAACGGCGCGCGGCTGGCGCGGCTGCTCGGATCGCTCCAGACCGGACGATTCGAACATCTCGCGTCGGCCCTACAGGATCGTCTCCATCAACCGTACCGATTGCCCCTGGCCAATGGCTTGTCGGAGGTACTGTCGGCGCTGGAAAACGAGGCTCATTCGCTGGGCGCGTATCTGAGCGGCTCGGGGCCGACCATCATCGCTCTGTGTACGACGGGATCGACGGAGGTGGGAGAAGCCGGTGTCCGCGAGTTCGCGAAGCACGGTGTCGCCGCGATCTATCGCGCCCTCCATGTGGACCGCGCCGGAGTAACGACAGCGCGCCTTGTGAGAAGGTCGAACGAAAATGCCCCGGCATGAGCTGCTCGTCGAAACGGTCATCGAGGCGAGTCCGGAGCGGGTGTGGGCCATCCTCACGGACTTCGCGGCGTATCCCGAGTGGAATCCGTTCATCCGCGTGATCGAGATCGAGGGCGATCTCCGAGTCGGCGCGCGTCTCCGCGCTCGCATTCAGCCGTCCGGAGGCAAGGGCATGACGTTTCGCCCCACGGTTCTGGTCGCGGATCCGGGGCGCGAGCTCCGCTGGATCGGTCACTTGTTCCTGCCCGGCATTTTCGACGGCGAGCACTACTTCGCGATCCGGCCACGCTCCGACCGGACCATTTTGTTCCAGCATGGCGAAGAGTTCCGCGGCCTCCTCATCCCGTCAATGCGAAAGAGCCTGGATCGCGATACGCGCAGAGGCTTCGTGGAGATGAACGAAGCACTGAAAGCGCGCGCCGAATCGTCCCTGTCCTGAACGAGAGCCGTCGAAGCGGATACCTACTGGAACGGCTTGCGTTTGGTTGGACGCGGTTCCGGCGCGTTCGAGGCTCCCTCGCGATCATCCTTGCGGCGCCTGCGACTGCGCACCCGGCTGTCGAAGCGCCCCATCACCGGGAGAATCGGAAGGAGAATGCCGCCGGACGAGGGCCGGACGCCAATGGTGCGGAACATCATCCACATCTGCACGGCGCGGCCGGTGCCGAGTCGGAGCAACAAGACTCCGATGATCAAGCGGGCCGCGGACGATCCGGCGAAGATCGCGAAGTAGCCGTCCGGACCGGCCGGGAACGCGGCAAGCACGAGCCCACCCACGATCGATCCAACGGCGGTTCCGATCGTATTCACGAGATTGAACGTGGT
>CAMPIC010000289.1 GCA_946886185.1 uncultured bacterium | reverse complement strand
CCTCGCGCGATCCCGGATCCCCTGCGTCGGAACCGGTCGGATGCTCTGACGAGCGCCCGGGACTCCGCGGTGACTACGGAGCGCCCTTCGTCTCTGTGTGAGACGCGTCGGCGTACGTCTTTTCCCCCGCTGGAATCGCGAGCGGGAGCACGTTGCCCTGGGGCGGCAGAGGGCAGGTCGTAAAGGAGTTGAACGCGCAGGGCGGGTTGTACGCTTTGTTGAAGTCGAGGTCCACCGATCCGTCCGGCTGCAGGGGCGCGGTCAGGAAACGCCCCGCTCCATACGTCTCCACGCCATTGGTCGCATCTCCGAAGACCACGAAGAGCGCGGAATCATCCGGAGCGTCGGACATCGGAAGCAGGGAGTGCCTGGTTCCGTCGAGCTCGAACTCGATGCGGCCGTAGCAGAACGTGGTGTCGGCATGGCCGAGGATGTTCGGGACGATGAGGGAAGTCGGCTCCGCAAAGCGCACGAAAGTTCCACGAAGGCGCCAGCGCGGATCGATGTGGAAGCTCTCGATCCCCGCGAACGAGGTGCGCTGGGGCGATTGGGGATCTCGCACCCGCACCGCCGCCCGGTCCCCACGCTCCACGATCCAGAATCGGATGCGGCCCAGACCGAGTGTGCTTGGATCTCCCTCCCGATCGGAGCGGATGACGGTGGGGACGTCGCTCGGGATCTGCTTCTCGTCGAGCATGATCTGCGCATCGGGGGATGGTTTCACCGAGTAGGAATAGTTTCCCGGCGTTCCGGTCATCTCGATGGTGCCGGCGAACGCGGGGACGTACTCGCCGGGCAGCCGAACCGGATTGTCCGGGCTCGATCCGAACCGATTCTCTCCCGGAGAGAGCCACTCCAACGCGACCACGGTGAGCCAACCGTTGGCGCTGCGCAGGCGCAGGTCACGGTCCGATCTCCACGCTTCAATGGAGCGCACGTAACCGTCCATTTGTCCTCTCGCCTCCGGAGCTTCGAGCGACGGCAGGAGCAGCGCGCTGAAGAGGATGAGTCCGCACGCTCTCGCGATGTTCAGGTTGCGACGACAGTCGTTCATTGGGTTCTCCGAGGCCGTGTTCGAAACAGCCCGATCATACAGATCCGCTCTGGAGAGAGTTCCTCCCGAACGCTCCTTCTAGAATTCATCCAGAGCGCTCTTTCGTAAATCCTCTGGAGCATTTTCTCGTGAGTTCCCCTGGAGCGTTCTCGTGCCTCGATCAAAGGATCTCGCGATATACCGATTCCATCTTCCGGACCTGCTCGCGGATGTCGAACTCCGCCTCGATGTGCGCTCGTCCCGCCCGTCCCATCGCGGGCCAGCGGGACGGATCGCGGAGCAGCGTATCGAGCTTTCGCGCGAGCTCGGGCACGTCGCGCTCCGGAGCGAGGAACGCCGACTCATCGGGACGCGTCACCTCGGGGATGTCGCAGTGCGTGGTCGCCACGATCGGGACTCCCATCGCCTGCGCCTCGAGCAGACAAACCGGCGCCCCTCCTTCGGAATCCCCGTCCCGCGCCGTGACGCTGGGGGCGAGCAGGAAGTGTGCGCGGGAGAGCTCATCCAGATAGTCCGGATAGGGACGATACCCCAGCAGGTCGACTCGTCCCTGGAGATCGCTGCGCCGCGATCGCTCCTCGATCTGGGGACGGAGCGGCCCGTCGCCGATGATCCGGAGACGCGCCCGCGGATGATCGCCCGCGATCCGCGCGAAGGCCTCGAGCCCGTAGAGGATCCCCTTCTTCTCGCGAAACGATCCGCTGATCAACCCCACCACGCTCTCGGAAGGAGTGCGCTCTCGAAACGGAAACGCGGACGGATCCACACCCAGATGCACCACTCGAACCCGGTCCGGCGGGGCGCCGATGGAACGGAGCGTGCCCGCCATGTAGGAGCCTTCCGCGAGCACCCGATCCGCCCTCCGAAAGAGCCGGCGGTAGAGCGTCTTCCAATAGGGATGGCGGGCCAGGAGCGTGGCATCGCGGCCATAAAATGACACCACGAACGGCCGATGCGGTCGGTCCGCGAGCCCGATCGTGCGCGCCCCCTCCCACCCGAGATGCGCATGGAGCAGACGCGCGGATTCGCGATCGAGGATCTCTCGATACGGCTTCTCCGGATACCGTCCGAGGAAGTACTTGGATGCCAGGTAGAGCGGCTTGCGGAGACCGCGCGTATTCGGCGACATGTCGTACACCGGCTCGAACGGAAAGAGCGCGCGGTTCTCCGTGCCTTGGGTGAGAACGATCGGCCGCGTCCGGCTCGCGTGGAGGAGCTGGCTGTGGATCCAGCTTCCCGTGAGGAAGAGATACGGAGATACCAGGTGGGCGACGGTCGGTCGATCTTCCATCACGCCGGCACGAGCCGCCCTTCATCCATCCGGTACTCGAGGCCGCAGGAGCAGCGGAGGCTCTCGCCGAGTCGGCGGCCGCAGCGGCACGCCCAACCGATCTGGCGCGCCGGATTGCCCGCCACCATCGCGTGATCCGGCACGTCGCGCGTGACCACCGCGCCCGCGGCCACGAACGACCAGCGCCCGAGCGTGGTCCCGCACACGATCGTGGCGTTCGCTCCGATGGTCGCTCCCGAACGCACCACGGTCGGCTCCCAACCGGCCGGTCCGGTGCGATAGTCCGGATGGCTGCGCGGAATCCGATCGTTCGTGAAGACGCAGTTCGGGCCGAGAAACACGTAGCTCTCGATCTCGACACGATCCCAGATCGCGACGCCGTTCTTCACCGTGACGTGATCGCCCAGCACCGCACCCGATTCGACGAAGGCGCCTTCGCCGATATTGCAGTGCGCGCCGATGCGCGCGTTTTTCATGACATGCGCGAATGCCCAGATCCGGCTTCCCTCGCCGACCTGATCCGATTCGCAGATTCCCTGCGGGTGCACGAACACCGGCCCCTCCGTCCCCATGAGCTCCGATCGATTTCGGATCCGCTTCCCGCGCAGTGTAGCGCGCCGGCGCCCGGTACACACCAGGCGCTGCTTGGGAGCCGGCGGAAGCGGTGATACTCTCTGCCGCCAGGAGCGCGCGGGGCGCGGCGGGAGGATGACGTGTACACGATCGACATGACGGGAAAAGTCGCGCTGGTCACGGGGGTGGCGAACAAGCGGAGCCTGGCGTGGGGGATCGCGCAGGAGCTCGCGCAGGCCGGGGCTTCGCTCATCCTCACCTATCAGGGAGAGCGGGTTCGGGAGTACGTCCAGGAGCTGGCCGACGAAGTTCCGGGAACGCGACTGTACGAGTGCGACGTGTCGAAGGACGAGACGCTCGAGGCCGCGTTCGAGCAGATCCGACAGGACACGTCTCGGCTCGATTTCTTCGTGCACTCGATCGCCTTCGCGCAGCGGGAGGATCTAGGAGGCAGATTTCTCGACACCAGTCGGGAAGGGTTTCACGTCGCGCTCGACATCAGCTCCTTCTCGCTCCTCGCCCTGACACGGCGCGTCGTTCCCTTGATGCACGACGGTGGGAGCATCGTGAGCCTCAGCTACATCGCGGCGCAGCGCGCGGTGCCCAGCTACAACGTCATGGGGACTGCCAAAGCGGCGCTCGAGCAGATGACGCGCCAGCTCGCGATGGAGCTCGGACCGGAGAACATCCGCGTCAATTGCATTTCGGCGGGGCCGGTTTCCACCCTCTCCGCGCGAGGAGTCTCCGGGTTCACCGGGATGTTGGGCGCGCATCGAGAGCGCGCTCCCTTGCAGCGCAACATCACGCAGAAGGAAGTGGGAACGGCGGGCTTCTTCTTACTTTCCGATCTCGGAAGCGGAATCACCGGCGAGGTGATCTTCGTCGACGCCGGCTATCACGTCCTGTTGTGAGCGGAAGCGACCCTTCCGGCGGTGCTTCATCTGGAGACGTTCTTCGGGCGAACCTGCCGTGTGCTCGGAGAATCGGCGTCAGTCGGTTCGAGAACGAAAATCGGGCAGGACGCGAGACGGTCAGGCGGCTCTCAGTCCGCCTTCTCGATCGGGCGGCTCGATCGTCCGGATTTTCTTCCGATCCGGAGTGCGGACACGACGCACCGGAGGCATCTGCACTTCCTTAGCCGCGGTGCGCACTCCCAGGAGAGTCGGTCCACCGGAATGCAGCGGCAGGTCAGCCCACTGCAAGCGCAACTCTTCGTCCGGATCGAAGATCCTGCTGAGGCGCGCGACGTCCGCTTCGTCGAGACGGAAGAAAAGCCTGCAGTGCGCCGGTCCCGGCTCCCAGGGATATCGCGGAGCTCCCAGCGCTTCCTCGATGACATGCCGCGCGGGCGAGGCGCTGTCGCTCCCGTCGAGCGCCAGCTCCAGACCCCACCGGTCCGGCCCTTCCTGAACAAGCCGGCACGGCCCTTCACTCTCCATCACGGGAATGAGCCGCAGTCGAAGCTTCAGAAGGTTTCCCATCCGATCGAGGTATGCGGCGGTCAAGACGATCGCGGAGCAGCCGCACGCGAGCCCGATGGCCGCGAGCAGCACTCGGAACGGGATGTTCGCGATTTCGTGGCCCGATCCCCAGGGAGGCGCTTGACCGCGCAGACCGATGGCGGTCGCGGTCGCGAAGAGGAGGGCGAGCAGGAGGCACGCGACTGCAGCGGCGCAAGCGGTCCAGGGAGATGGAGCGCCCAGCGTGAGCCCGCGGGACTCGTGCACGAATCGGGACTGCCTGGAGGTTCGTTTCGGTTCCACCATCCTTGAATCGGCCGCGACCGGTTCGACCTTGATGAGGAAGCAACCGTGGTCGCGATCAGCGGACGTGGAGGATCGAAGCGACGCGCCGGACCGGCCCGACGTCGAGCCGGAGAAAGTACATCCCGGCGGGAAGAAGGGATCCCGCGTCGTCGGTTCCGTCCCAGATCAGTTCGTTGAAGCCGGGCGGGGTCGAGCGGGTGCGCTTC
>CAMPIC010000288.1 GCA_946886185.1 uncultured bacterium | reverse complement strand
GTAGGCGATCTCCGCGCCCGACCGCACCAGCTTCGCGACTCCGGCGACGAATTCTTCGAGCTGCGCCGCGGTCGCGAGCGGACCCATCGTCACCGAATCGTTCTGCGGATTTCCGGTCACCGTGTCCGCGAGCCGGGTGGCGAGCTCGTCCCGGACCAGCGCAAGCCGCTCCCGGGTGACGAAGATCCTCCGCACCGCGGTGCACTTTTGTCCCGATTTCTGCGTGATCTCGCGGGCGACATCGCGCAGAAACAGATTCCAGGTCTCCGATCCTTCCAGCGCGTCCGGCGCCAGGACCGCGGCGTTGAGGCTGTCCGCTTCGATGTTGACGCGCGTGTTTGCCTCGAGAAGTCGCTCGCGCCGGCGAAGGCTCGCTCCGGTCGTGGCAGAACCGGTGAAGGCGAGCACGTCCTGGGGACCGAGATGATCGAGCGCATCTCCAAGGGAGCCCGCCACGAAGCTGAACGTGCCCTCCGGCATCACTCCCGAATCGATGAGAGCCCGCGCGCATCGTTCGCTAACGAGGGCGCCGCTTGTCGCGGGCTTGATCAGGACCGGCATCCCCGCGAGGAACGCGCACGCGGTCTTCTCCGCGAATCCCCATGCGGGAAAGTTGAACGCGTTGATCAGCACCGCCACTCCGCGCAGCGGCACCCAGGCGTGTTGCCCCCAAAATCGAGCGGAACGCCCCAGCTGGCTCCCTTCGCCGTCGGTCAGGAAACGCCGGTCGCCCAGCTCCTTCCCCAGATAACCGTAATAACTGAGGACTCCGCTCGCTCCGTCGAGGTCGAACTTCGCGTCCTTGCGCGTCACGCCGGTGTTTTGCAGGGAAAGGGCGATCAACTCCTCCCGCGCATCGCTGATCACTTTCGACATGCGCATGAGGAGCTGGCCCCGCTCCGCGAACGTCATGCTTCGGAGCCGCACCCCCCCGATGGACCGCGCATGGTCGAGCGCCGCATCGAAGTCGACTCCGTTCGAGGAGGCCTGCGCGATCGGCTCTTCCGTGGTGGGATCGTGGATGGGAACGAACTCCGCGCCTGCTCGATGCCAGCGTCCACCGACGTAGCTTTCCAAGGTCTCCATCGCCTTCCTCCTGCGATTCCACCGATCGACGAACGGATGTTTGCCCTTAGTCATGGGGATCCCTCGCGTCGCTTCGAACGATCAAGGTAGCGTAGGCCGCGGCGGCATGGAAATCCGGAGTGTCCTCCTACGGCGCGCTCTGGCAGACTCGACGCGACGTGACCGACGACCCCCGCGGCAAAAAGTGACGATTCGCTGACAGGAACCTCGGTCGGCTCATGAACGCAGATCATCCTCGCTTGACGGAAGTCAACGTCGATCCTCCCGGCACCGCTCCCATCCGCGAGCTCCAGAGCTTTCTGGACTCTCTGATCGACAATATGCCCGACATGATCTTCGTGAAGGACGCGAAAGAGCTCCGTTTCGTGCGTTTCAACCGCGCGGCCGAAGAGCTCCTCGGCTACTCGCGCGAAGAGCTGATCGGACGCAACGACTACGACTTCTTCACCAAGGAAGAAGCGGACTTCTTCACTGCCAAGGATCGCGAAGTCCTGGAATCCAAGCGGATGCACGAAGTGCTCGAAGAGCCGATCCATACCAAGTACAAAGGAACCCGGCTCCTCCACACCAAGAAGATCCCGATTCTGGATGAACACGGAGTGCCGCAGTACCTGCTCGGCATCTCCGCCGATGTCACCGAGCGCCGGAATCTCGAACGAGAGATCCTCGCCATCAGCGATCGCGAGCGCCGCGGGATCAGCCAGGATCTGCATGATGGGTTGGGGCAGCTCCTCACCGGGATCGGGTTCATGAGCAAGGCTCTCCACGACAATCTGGCGGCTACGCATCACCCCGGATCCGCAGACGCGGAACGGATCGTGAACCTGATCGGGCAGGCGGTCGTCCAGACCCGCGACGTCGCCCGAATGCTCAGCCCGATCGATTTGAACGCCGACGGGCTCGCCGCCGCGCTCGAGGACCTCGCCCTCGGAGCCGAGCGTATGTCGCACGTCTCGTTCCGCTGCATCATCGATCCGCGGAGCCGGATCCTGGACGGACCGCTGGCCTACCACCTCTACCGAATCGCGCAGGAGTGCACCACCAACGCGATCAAGCACAGTCAGGCCAGGACGGTCACGATCTCGCTCTCCTCGAGCGGCAGCGATGGAGTCCGGCTCGAGGTGGCGGATGACGGGGTCGGAGTCAGCGAGCACGTTCTCGCGAACAGCCCTGGATTGGGGCTCTCCATCATGCTGTATCGAGCCCGGATGATCGGGGCGGTCTTGCGGGTGGATTCCCGGGTTGGAGGGGGCACCATCGTGACGTGTGTGACCCACAGTGGAGCCCAAGCGCCGGCCGAGCCAAAGTAAATCTCATTCCGCCGTCGGCACTCGCGAGGGGGCGGACAGGCGCGAGCAGACGTGCCCCGATGGCCAGTTCGGGGACGGAGGTGGTCCCGGGCTGGCGGACCGATATAGAAGATCCTTGTTGACGCCGGAACCCAGAATCTAGTGATCTCACGCGACTGACTTTTTCCCTGCCAGCCGGACGGGAGCCGGGAGCGCCGCTCACCGATCCGGGAAACCCTGATTGGCACGTCGTACCGGGAGGTCTTGCCGTTGCGTTTGGCTATTACGTCCATCCGTTCCCGTCTCCGGGCCCTGGCCCTGGGCATCACATCCCTTGCCGTCGTTCCGAGTGGTCAGGCTTTCGCCAGTGAGGCCGATCTCGTCCTGCCGGATCTTGGCTCGCACTCCTTCTTCGGGATGTCCGGTACCAACCTCCTCCTCATCGGTCTCGGGATCTGCCTGCTCGGCGGACTGTTCGGGCTCGTCATGTGGCACCGCCTCCGTTCGCTGCCCGCGCATGGCTCGATGCTCGAGGTCTCGGAGATGATCTACCAGACCTGCAAGTCGTACTTGATCAAGCAGGCCAAGTTCATCCTGATCCTGGAGCTGCTCATCGGGGCGACCATCGCGATCTACTTCGGATGGCTCCGGCACCTCCCGCTTCTCACCGTCTCGATCATCCTGCTGTTCAGCCTCATCGGGATCGCCGGCAGCTACGCCGTGGCCTGGTTCGGAATCCGGGTCAACACCTTCGCGAACAGCCGCACCGCCTTCGCCAGCCTGGGGGGACGTCCGTTCCCGACCTACGCCATCCCGCTCCAGGCCGGGATGAGCATCGGGATGCTCCTCATCAGCATCGAGCTCGCGATCATGCTCTGCATTCTTCTCTTCATTCCGGGCCAGTACGCGGGACCCTGCTTCATCGGATTCGCGATCGGCGAGTCGCTGGGAGCGGCGGTGCTGCGCGTCGCGGGCGGAATCTTCACCAAGATCGCGGACATCGGTTCCGACCTCATGAAGATCGCCTTCAACATCAAGGAAGACGATGCGCGCAACCCCGGGGTGATCGCGGACTGCACCGGAGACAACGCCGGAGACTCGATCGGCCCCTCCGCGGATGGATTCGAAACGTACGGCGTGACCGGCGTCGCGCTCATCACCTTCATCATCCTGGCGGTGCCCAGTGAGACCATTCAGGTCCAGCTCCTGGTCTGGATCTTCGTTCTCCGCGCCCTCATGATCATCACGAGTGCGGCCGCGTATTGGGTGAACAACCTCATCGCGAAGGCACGTTACTCCAACGCCACTCACATGGACTTCGAAGCACCCCTCACCAACCTGGTCTGGATCACCTCGATTCTCTCGGTGGCGCTGACCTATTTGATGTCGAAGGCGCTCATCCCCACGCTGGAGCGCATGGCTCCCGGCGGCCAGATGATCGTGGACGAAAGCATGTGGTGGAAGCTCTCCACGATCGTGACCTGCGGCACTCTGGCGGGAGCGATCATTCCCGAAGTGGTCAAGCGTTTCACTTCGACCTCCTCCGGCCACGTCAAGGAAGTGGTGGTGGCGTCTCGCAAGGGAGGCCCTTCCCTCAACATCCTCTCCGGACTGACCGCAGGCAATTTCAGCGCGTACTGGCTCGGCCTGGTCATCGCGCTGCTCATGGGAATTGCGTATGGAGTGAGCTCGACCGGGCTGGGAGAGTTCATGATCGCGCCCGCGGTCTTCGCCTTCGGGTTGGTCGCGTTCGGATTCCTGGGGATGGGACCGGTCACGATCGCGGTCGACTCCTACGGTCCGGTCACGGACAACGCGCAGTCGATCTACGAGCTCTCCACCATCGAGACGAGACCGGGGATCGAGAAGGAAATCGAACGCGACTTCGGCTTCAAGCCCGACTTCACTTCCGCCAAGCACTATCTCGAGGAGAACGACGGCGCCGGCAACACGTTCAAAGCGACCGCCAAACCGGTGCTGATCGGCACCGCGGTGGTGGGCGCGACCACCCTCATCTTTTCGATCATCGTGCTCCTGACCGAAGGACTGACCCAGGGAGTGGAGAAACTTTCCGTCCTCCACCCGCCGTTCCTCCTCGGACTCGTGTGCGGCGGCGCCGTCATCTATTGGTTCACGGGCGCGTCGATCCAGGCGGTCACGACCGGCGCCTATCGGGCCGTGGAATACATCAAGGCGAATATCCGGCTCGACGCCGAGGTCGCTTCGACCAAGGACAGCAAGCGGGTGGTGGAGATCTGCACCGAGTACGCGCAGCAGGGAATGAAGAACATCTTCTTCGTGGTGTTCTTCAGCACGCTGGCCTTCGCCTGTCTCGATCCGTTCTTTTTCATCGGCTACCTCGTTTCGCTGGCGCTCTTCGGGCTCTATCAGGCGATCTTCATGGCCAACGCCGGAGGAGCCTGGGACAACGCCAAGAAGATCGTGGAGGTGGAGCTGAAGGAAAAAGGAACGGAGCTGCATTCTGCCGCTGTCGTGGGAGACACGGTAGGGGACCC
>CAMPIC010000287.1 GCA_946886185.1 uncultured bacterium | reverse complement strand
AGTCCGAGGAGACGGTCGACCCCGAAGCTCCGCACTGAGCGCGTTCGGGCGGTTCTAGCCGATCACTTGCAGAATCGTCGAGGGGGCCGCGTAGGGCGCGGCTGAGTACTGGATCCAAGCCCGGGCGCGTTTCACCAGCGCCGCTTCGTCCGCATCGTCTGGAACATGAAGCCGCAACACCGGTTCGCCCCGCGCGACTCGAGAGCCGGGATCGATCAGGACCTCGACGCCGATGGTCGGATCGATCGGCATCCCGACTGCCAAGCGACCTCCTCCCGACTCTGTGATCCAATCACCCGCCGGCCGCGCGGCGACCCCGCAATACCCTGCATCTTGGTCCGCCTCGATCTCGACGGTTCGATCGGCCGCGGGGAGCAGGGAGAGATCGTCGATGACGGCAGGATCTCCCTCTTGCGCTTCGATCATCGCGCGCAGCTTCTCCAGGCCGGCGCCCGATCGCCAGAGCTGCTCGATGCGCGCCTCTCCTTCCGCGCTGGAAGAGGCAGCGCCTGCGAGCTCGAGCATCGCTCCACCGAGCACGCGCGTCAGCTCTCGAAGATCGGGCGCGGTAGCGTCCGGACCTTCCTTCAACGCGAGGATCGATTCACGAATTTCGAGCGCGTTTCCGGCGGTTCTCCCGAGCAGACTCTCCATACGCGTCATGTACGCGCGGGCCGGAAGTCCCAGACCGGCGGCGGTTCTGACCAGACCTTCCGCTAGCTGGCACGCCTGAACCTCGTTGGTCATGAATGCGCCGGACCCGACCTTGACGTCGAGCACCAGGGCTCGCGCTCCTTCCGCGACCTTCTTGCTCAGGATGCTCGCGGTGATGAGCGGAATCGATTCCACGATGGAGGCGGCATCGCGCAGCGCGTAGAGGAGGCGGTCTGCCGGAACCAGATTCGCGCTCTGCGAAGCGATGCCGAGCCCGATGCGCGCGACCTGCTCGCGAAACCGCTCGGAACCGAGATCGGTTCGGAGTCCGGGAATCGACTCGAGCTTGTCCAGAGTGCCGCCGGTGTGCCCGAGCGACCGGCCGGAGACCATCGGAACCGGCGCGCCGGCGGCGGCGACGAGCGGGGCGACCAGGAAAGAAATCTTGTCTCCCACGCCTCCCGTGGAGTGTTTGTCCACCGGCAGAACGGGTCCATCCACGGGAGAGACCCGATCGCCCGACTCGATCATGACTCGGGTCAGGTCGGCCGTCTCCTCGGGATCCATTCCGCGGAAGAACACCGCCATCATCCACGCGGTCAAGTGGTACTCGGCGACGCGCCCCGCAAGGGCCCCTTCGATCAGAAACCGGAGCTCCCCGATCGTGTGCCGGGCGCCCTCGCGCTTTCGAAAGATGATCGACTTCGCGTTCAAGGAACGAGTTCCGGCGCCGACGGAAGCCAGTCCGCCGCCTTCCACGGGCCCAAGCGCCCCGTTGGCGTGGCCAGACAAATCTCCGCGCCGGCAGCGAATCGAAGCAGCGCATCGCGGCACAATCCGCAGGGAGGCGTGGGCGTCGAGGTTCGCGTAAAGATCACGATCGCGACGATCGGGGCGCCTCGATCGGCTCGCCATTGCGCGAGCGCGACTCGTTCCGCGCACACTCCGAGAGGATAGGCGGCGTTCTCCTGGTTCGCCCCGAGGAACACCGTACCGCTGGCGTCGCGAAGCGCCGCGCCGACGCGGAACTGCGAGTAAGGAGCGTGCGCCCGGCGTTGCGCACCTCGCGCCGCGGCCACGAGAGACTTCCATGCGTCTTGCATGCCGGCATGGTACCCGAGAACTCGGTTAGGATCACTTCAGCCACGGAGCCAAAGCCATGTTCGATCGCGATGAAACAGAAGAAGCCCGATTCGGCGAGCTGCTCGAACTCTGCCGCACCCTGCGCTCGCCTCGAGGATGCCCATGGGATCGGGCTCAATCGGTCCACACTCTCGGCCGCTATCTCGTCGAGGAGGCGTTCGAAGCTCTCCACGCATCCCGCAGCGAGCGTCCGAAGGAAACGCTTCCGATCGAGCTGGGAGACCTCGCCTTCGTCCTGGCGCTGACCATGATCGCGGCGGAGTCGGAGGGGATCGGGACGCCGGAGTCGATGCTGCGCGGAGCGGTCGAGAAAATCCGAACGCGGCATCCGCACGTGTTCGACGCTCCGGCCGAGCTCACGCAACGGCAAGCCGCGCTCGAGTGGGAAGCGCGCAAAGAACGTGAGTCGGGAACGCGTCTGCGGGCCGGCCACCTAAGCGAGCCGGATCCTGCCCAGCCGGCGCTGAATCAAGCGCGCGAGTTGCAGGAGCGCGCCGCCGCGGTCGGGTTCGACTGGCCGGAAATGGCTCCGGTTCTCGAAAAGCTGCGCGAAGAGCTGGCGGAGCTGGAGGAGGCGATCGAATCTCCCCGGAGGCGGGCCGAGGAGTTCGGAGATCTCCTTTTCGCAGCCGTCAACCTGGCGCGGTTTCTGGACGTCGATCCGGAAGCGTCGCTGCGTGCGGCCAATGCCAAATTCCGGACCCGGTTCAATGAGATGGTCGATCTGGTGGAACGCGGCGGATCGCAACCCGAAGAGCTGTCCCTGGACGAGCTGGATCGCTACTGGGACGAGGTCAAACGGCGGGAGTCGGAATCATGACTTCCGGGCTGTGAGCCGGGAGCACGGCGGCTCGGAGGGGGGCTGCCGCCGTCATCGATCCGGCAGCGCGGAGAGCCGGAGAATGCCGGACTCGACATCTCGACGGAGCCGATCAGATCGGTCGCGTTTCGCTCAGAGCTGGCTCAGCCCCGGATCCATGAACAAGATCAGCCGCGCCACGGCATCCCCGGAGTTCCTCAGAGCGAACGGCTCCTCGAGGACCGCGTGGAGGCTGTCTCCCTGCTCGAGCCGGTGCATTTCTTCCTGCGCCTCGAGCTCGACCGAGCCTTCCGCGCAGACCACCGCAAGATCGACCGGATCGGGAATCTGGGACACGGTCCCGTTCGCTCCCGGCTCGAGGGTGAGCTCGAATCCGTGGAGACGTCCGCCCAGGATTCCGGTCGTGAGGCTGTCGACGTGGATGCCGGTTCCGACGAGATCGAACACCGAGGCATCCGCGGAGGGACGCTGGTTCAGTGTCGTGACCCGAATCTCGTCCAACTCCCGCTCTTCGATGAAATAACTCGGGTCTTTCTCCAATGCGTGGGCGATCTGGATCAAGGCACCGATCGTCGGAGAGGTTCGACCTCGCTCGATTTCGGAGATGTGTGTAGAGGAAAACCCTGACGCGCTCTCCACGTCCCGCAGCGTTTTGTGCTGCTGCTGGCGGACGTTGCGGATGCGCATCCCTACTTTTTCTCGGCTCAGCATGGCGTCCTTTCCCCCAAGCCTAAATGAACAGCTTCGGGCGCACCGCCCATAGGGTGCGTACCGGTTCCGAGCTCAAATTCCGGATCTGGTGAGGTTGCGTCGCCTTGAAGTGAATCGTGTCCCCTGCGCGCAAGACATGCGGGCGATTGTCGACCGTCACTTCGAGAAATCCGCTCAGGACGTAGCAAAACTCCTCACCGCGATGTCCCGGAACCGCGTCCATGATTCCGTTCCCCTCGATCGTCGCGTAGAAAACCGACATCTCGGAGTTGGCGTCACGATTGGTGAGCGGATCGATCGCGATCGCGCCTTCGTTCATCGAGAGCGAGCGGGCCTGGCCGCGCTTCTGGACTTTGAGCTCTTGTATGGGTGGAATATCGATCAGTTGCGATGGTGGGATTTCGAGAGCGGCCGCGATTTTCTCCAAGGCGCCGATGGTCGGAGAGGTCTTACCTCGTTCGATTTCGGAGATGTGGGTGGCGCTGACCCCGACTTTGGCTTCGATCTGTTTTAACGTCAGACTTTTTTCTTGCCGGATGCGGCGAATTCGTCGCCCCAGTAGCTTGCCGATCGCTTTGGCCATCTGGCTCCCTCCTTGCGTCGCCGAACGGGAGTATCGCTACCGGATGTGGTTGCAGATGTTGTCTAGCCCATGAATCGATATCGCGATCTCTCGTTCTCTCCTGACTTCTGCTCGCGGCCGCTGCCCCTCAGCCGGGATTCCTCTTTCCGGTCATGGCGAAACTCGGGCACATCTGACTAACTGTCTTCACGATAGGAGATTTTCGAAAGAATCACAATATGGAACGGCGGAGGCCACCCATATCAGGGTCCACCCGGGCCTTGCTGTGCCCCGAACTGCCACACAATCAACGATTTAGATATGGCGTTCAAAATCCACCACATCGGCCGACTTTCGGCGGAAACGCGGACAACTCCGGGGAACCGGGAGTCGATGAGTGCGGTGAAGCGGTCGGCACGCCCCCATTCAGGGGGAGCCAGTCGGAGGAGGGGATTCCGAACAGGAGGTCGAGTTGACCCCGGCGATCCAGAAACGGTATCCTCGTTCTTTGCCGTTGCCGCATGGAAGCGCGTAGCGAACCTGCCCAGGTAGGGCTGTACCGCAACTGGCGTCGGGTCGCTGCCGTCCCTCCCTTCTGGACGCCGATCCTGTGTTGGAGGCTGATGCGCCAAACGACTATTCATGCGCCCGCACGTTCGCGCCGGATTCCGCGACCAGCCTTTCTCCAGGCCCTGGCCGCCGCGTGCGCCCTCATGCTCGTCGTCCTTTGCGTCCGGATCGTGGACGGCTCTTTCTCATCGGAACCGGAGGCAGTCGACCTCGACGGCCAGGTATGGCGCGAATGGCTCACGGACGTGGGCGTGGACGGAGGCGCCTACCAACCCCCGCTGTGGGCCTCGAACACGGCCCCCCCCGCCGCGGACGAAGAGGTCGCTCCCATCGGTGGATCCCCGGATGCCGCGCGGTTCTTTCGCGTCGACGTGACCGGATATTGCAGCCGAGTGGAGGAGACGGACGCCGATCCGTTCCTCACCGCGATGTGCACGGTG
>CAMPIC010000286.1 GCA_946886185.1 uncultured bacterium | reverse complement strand
TCTATAATCCGATCAGCATCCTGGGCGCCGGTCTCGCCATGTTCGGCGCGGCCGCGATGCTCATCCTCTACTTCCTGGATGCGTTCGGTGAGCATCAGAATCCGTACCTCGGCATCCTGATCTTCCTGCTCTTTCCCGGGGTGCTCCTTTTTGGGCTCGTGCTCATTCCCATCGGAATGTCCTGGGAAAATCGCCGCCGCAGTCGCGGAGCGGTGCAACCGGTCGTCGTCGATCTGGGGCGTCCGCAGCATCGCAACGCGCTCCTCGTGTTCATCACCGGCACTTCGATCTTCCTCCTCCTCTCCACCCTCGCGTTGTACGGCGGATACGAGTACTCCGAATCGGTCGAGTTCTGCGGGCAGGTGTGTCACCAGGTGATGGAGCCGGAGTTCGTCGCCTATCACAATTCCCCGCATGCGCGTGTGAAGTGCGTGACCTGCCACATCGGTCCGGGGGCGGACTGGTATCTGCGCAGCAAGATTTCCGGGGCGCGGCAAGTGTTCAAGGCGATCCGTGAAACCTATCCCACTCCCATTCCGACGCCGATCGAGAACCTCCGTCCGGCGCGCGAGGTGTGCGAGCAGTGCCACTGGCCGGGCAAATACTTCACCGCCACGACCAAGACGTACGATTACTTCCTCGGCGACGAGGAGAACACGCATTGGCAGATCGTGGCCTCGCTCAAGGTCGGCGGGACCTCTCCCCGTGGAGAGGCGCAGGGGAGCCACTGGCACATTTCCGAGGCGAACCGGATGGTCTACGTCGCTTCGGACGAGGATCGCCAGGAGTTCGATCAGGTGACCTGGTATCGCGACGGCCAGCCGGTCGTCTACACGAAGACCGGGCAGCCGCTTCCGACGGAGGTGATGGCGGAGAAGAGAGCGCGTGGCGAAGAGCGGGTCATGGACTGCCTCGACTGCCACAACCGTCCCGCGCACGAGTATCGGTCGCCGGTGCGTACCGCCGATGCGCTTCTGAGTGGTCGCAAGGTCGACCCGAGCTTTCCCTGGATCAAACGCCGCGCGACGGAAGCCCTTTCGGTCGAGTACTTCACCGATGAAGGAGCGCGTGATTCCTTGTCGTCGCATCTTCGGGCGTTGTACGCCGCGGAGGGACGAACGGTGCCGGACGAGATCGTGAACGCGGTGTTCGCGGGGTACGAGCAGAACTTCTTCCCGGAGATGCGCGTTCGCTGGGAGCGGTATCCGGACAACAGCGGCCATTTGGAGTTCCCGGGATGCTTCCGCTGTCACGGCTCGTCGCTGCGCACCGCCGATGGACACAGGATCAGTGACGATTGCAACCTCTGCCATACGATCCAGGCGCAAGGCCCGGTCGAGGCGATGGACCATGCCACGAGCAGCGCCGGGTTGGAATTCCGCCATCCGATCGAAATCGATGGAGCGGAGCGCCAGATGCACTGCACCGACTGTCATGCGGGCGATCTGGGGATCTACCGAGCGACCGATCCGCTCCGAGATCGGGCGGAAGCGTTCGAAGGGATTTCGAATGAACCTGCCTCTGTCGGGAATGCTCGCTAAGCGCGCGCCAGGCCTCCAGGGAGCGCGCGGGCTGCGCAGGGCTCGGGAGACGAGCTTGCGACGGATCTTGGTCGGATCGAATTTCCGGGCGCCGCTTGTCGCATGTTTGCTCGCTCTGTTCGCGCACTCTGAGGCGGGAGCGCAAATTCGATCGGGAGTGGCCATCACCGACGCCGATTGCGCGCTCTGCCACGACGGGGCGCAGTCCGACATTCCGGTCGGAAAGCGCACGGACCTCGCGGCGACTCCGCACGCGGGACTCGCATGTCGAGAGTGCCACGCGGACATCACCGAGATTCCTCACGACCAGGAGCTCGCGCCGGCGGCGTGCGGCAACTGTCACGCGCCCGCCGTGGAGGAATACGTATTCCACGGCATGGGCGTGGTCGGGGAGACCGCCGATATTCCCGGTTGCTCCGATTGTCACGGGATGCACGACATCCGGCCCGCCGGCGATCCTCGATCCAAAACGCATCGAAGCGCGCGCTCCCAGATGTGCGGCGCTTGTCACGGCGACATCGATCTCGCGCGCGAGCATGACATCGGGCTCAAGCGCGTCGTGGAGATGTACGAAGCGAGCGTCCACGGAATGGCGCGGGCCGCAGGCGATACGCTTGCCGCCGTCTGCACCGATTGCCACGGCAGCGAGCGCCGCGCGCACCAGATCCTGGGGCCGGGAAACAGCGACTCCGCGGTCAATCACTTCAACGTTCCCGCGTCGTGCGGCCAGTGCCATGGCGAGATCGCCGATCAATACTCCGATGGCGTGCACGGGATGCTGGTGGAACGAGGGGAGACACACGCGCCCGTCTGCACCGATTGTCATGGCGAGCATGGAATCCTGCCGATCGAGGATCCCCGGTCGAACGTCAGTCCCGCGCGGGTGGCGGAAGCGACTTGCACTCCCTGCCACGAGAGCGCTCGGATCAATGAGTCGTACGACCTGCCGCAAGGAACGGATGTCTCGTACATCGACTCCTACCACGGGTTGAAAAGCCGCGCCGGGGACGTCACGGTGGCGAACTGCGCGAGCTGCCACGGCGCGCACGACATCCTGCCCAGCCGGGATCCCGCGTCTCGCGTGAACCCGGCCAACCTCCAGACGACCTGCGGCGAGTGCCACCCGGCGATGAGCGCCGCGGTCGCGCAGGTGCCGATTCATTCGGTTCAGTCCGCCTCCCCCTGGGTGAGCGGCATCCGGAAGGTCTATCTCTTCCTCATCGTCGCGGTGATCGGGGGAATGCTCGGATACGTCGCCCTGGACTATCGGCATCAATGGCTCGCGCAGCTGCGCAAGCCGCAGGTCATCCGGATGAGTCGATCGGCCGTGGTGCAGCACACCCTGCTCATGGTCACGTTCATCATTCTCGTCATCACCGGGTTCGCGCTGCGGTATTCGGACTTTGCGCCGTTCCGTTTCTTGTTCGGGTGGGATGGCGGATTCAACGCGCGGGGCACCATCCATCGCGCGTCCGCGATCGCGTTCATCGCCGCCTCGGTGTGGCACCTGATCTATCTGTTCAGCCCGGAGGGGAAGCGATTCCTCCGCGGGATGCTGCCGGGTCAGCGCGACCTCGGTGAGTTCTTCGGGGCGCTCCTCCACAATCTGGGAAGGCGATTGCATCCGCCGCGCATGGGTCGGTTCAGCTTCGTGGAGAAGGCGGAGTACTGGGCGCTGATCTGGGGCACGGTCGTGATGGTCCTGACCGGTCTGTTCCTCTGGTTCCGCAACGAGACGGTCGATCTCTTCTCGCGCGAGTTCGTGTCGATCTCGCGAGTGATCCATCTCTACGAGGCGTGGCTCGCGACGCTCGCCATCCTGGTGTGGCACTTCTATGCGGTCATCTTCAAGCCGGGGGTGTATCCGGGGAATCCTGCTTGGGTGACGGGAAAGATGCCGGCCGAGATGTACGAGGAAGAGCATCCTGGCGATCCAGTACCGGCGGACGGAGATGAGCCTGTCCCGGCGAAGGACGGCGCCGCTGCAAGAGGCGCGGTGGAACGCCAGGCTCCGTTGAATGCTCCGGTGGATGGAAGCGCTTCTCCGAAGGGTCGCGCGGACGGCGCCTCTTCGGATGTCCCAGCGGACGGCGCCTCTTCGGATGTTGCCGTGGAAGGTGCCTCTTCGGGTGTCTCCGTGGAAGGTGACTCTTCGGATGTCCCCGTGGACGGCGACTCTTCGGGTGTCCCCGTGGACGGCGACTCTTCGGGTGTCCCCGTGGAAGGTGAGCGTGCGCGGTGAGGTCCCGATCGGCGCGCACTGCGCTCGGGGGTTTCTCGGTGATCGCGGCGGTGATGGTGGGCGCGGCGATCGTGTTGCTCTCGCAATCGCGCGCGCAGACTCCCTCTGCGAGCGCGGAAGCCCAGGCGCTTCTCGATGAGCGCACCGCGGGATGCGCGGTCTGCGCGCGCATGGCCCGCGATGTCCTTCCCGGACAGTTTTTCGAAGATGCGCACGAGTTCGCATGCGCGGTCTGCCATCACCCGCACGTGCGCCGCACGGAGGAAGAGTGGAGGGCGGTCTGCAGCTCTCCCGAGTGTCATCCGCGTGCCTGGACCGAGACGGTCTTCCATCGGCTCGATCCGAAGGTGTTCGTCAACTGCCAGAACTGCCACACGCCGCACATCTGGAAGGTGAACGGACCCGACTGCGCGAGCTGTCACGCCGCGTTCGTGGAATCGTCGATCGCGATCCCCGTGACGCAGGTCGCTGGTGTCGCGCAGTTCTCCCACGCGACGCACGATCACCTGGACTGCAGCCGGTGCCATCGATCGGTGGAACGGCACGCCGCGATGACCTTGAGCGATCGCTCGGATTGCATGGAGTGCCATCACGGGCCGGAGGCGCGCGCTGATTGTGCCGTGTGCCATCGACCCGGATCGGTGGCTCCGCGCGCGCTTCCCGTGAATGTCGTGCTGGCGACCTCGACGAATCCGCGCACTCGATCCCTTTCCTTTTCTCACGATCGCCACTCCAGTCTCCCGTGCAGCGAGTGCCATTCCGGAGGAGGGAGCCGTGTCCAGGTCGATTGCGCCCGGTGCCATGAGCAGCATCATCACCCCGAAGCGCAGTGCAGTACCTGCCACGAAACGCCGGGGCCCGGGGCGCACTCTCTCTCGGTGCACGAGACGCAGACGTGCAGTGGATCGGGATGCCATCGCGAAGGCCTCGCGTTCGATCCGATGTCTCGCGAGCAGCGGAACATCTGCGCCGCTTGCCATACCGAGATGCTGACGCACCATCCCGGGCGCCCGTGTGCTCAGTGCCATCTGTTGCCCGCGGGGGAGGCGCGATGAAGGGGCGAGCGTCGAGATCCCGCCTCGCCGGAGTGCTCGTTTTTGGAGTCGGTTTGGCGACGGCCACATCGGCGATGGCGGGTGGACTTCGCGGAGAGCTGCGATCGGGCGCGGTC
>CAMPIC010000285.1 GCA_946886185.1 uncultured bacterium | reverse complement strand
CTCCACCCTGTACCGCTTGGCATGAGCTTCCAGCGCCGCCCGCCGCACCCCGTCTCCCACGACCCAGAGCTGCGCCGCATGCATCGAGGGTTGCTCGCGCAACTGCGCCAGCGCTTCGATCGCGAGCTCGTGGTTCTTCTCCGGCCGTAGCACCGCGGTGATCCCGATGACCGGCGTCGACTCCTCCACTCCGAGAAGCTCGCGCACCTGCGCGCGCCGCCACTGCACTTCCGCGATGCCGGGCGATTCGACCGGGATTCCGTTCGGGATCACCACCAGCTGGGAATCCGGCACGCGTTCTTCTTCGTGCAAGTAGCGCCGCTGCGCTTCCGCGATGGCGATGATCCGGTCGAGCCACGATCGCACCAGTCGGATCGGCAGTTTGATGCTGGGCTGCCCGTTCCACTGTCCGGTCGTATGCACCGGCATCACGCGCACGCGCACGGACGTGCCGATGGAGGCGAGGACTCCATAGAAAACCGCATGAGCATGATCGAGAAAGTAGATGACGTCGTACCGTCCCGATCGCAGCAGACTGCGCAACCGCAGAACCAATCCGGGATCGAACTTTCCGGTTCCAGTCAATCCCGAGTGAACGGGGATCCCGAGCGTGCGGATCTCCTCCCCTACGAGCCCGAGATCGCGCAGCGCCAGCAGCTCCACCTCGAAGCGTCGCTGCGCCCCGTGCTCGCCGTCCGAACGAATCTGCGCGGGGATCGAAGCCTCAGTGGCGCGTCTGGGACGGCCGAGCTCTGATGAGGGTTTCGCGGCAGCAAACCGGTCAGGGGAACCGTTCGTGGCCTGTTGCGGCAGCTCCGACAGTCCGCGCCCCAGGTGGGAAAGGATGCGTTCCGCCCCGCCGACGACGAACGTCGTGCCGGCGAAGAGGACTCGAATGGGGCGGTCGTGGGCGGTCAATCCGAACCGGTCCGCGTCACTCGTGACGGGAGCAGATTCGGGTGCGCAGGCGGATCACCACCTCTTCTCGCACGCATCCGTCGCCGAGATGACGAACCAGCGAGACCGTTCTGGCCATGGTGTCGACCTGAACTTTGCATGAGGGGCATGCCGCGAGGTGACGTTCGATCTCCGAGCAGAGCTCCCGTTGCGTCTCTTCGTCGAGATACTCCGAGAGCGATCCCAGTAGATCCTTGCAGTTCATGGTTCCCCGCCTCCATTCGACCCTACCCTCTCCTGGAAATAGCCGGAGAGCCGATCCCGCAGCAGAGTGCGCCCACGGTGCAGGCGCCACTTGACGGCCCCGATCGGAAGCTCCAGCGCCTGGGCCGTTTCCGCATTGGAGAGGTGGTTGATGTCCCGCATCACGAGCACGGTCCGCAAATCGATCGGCAGCTCGGAGAGCGCCTGCTCGAGCACGCTTCGACCTTCACTCTCCACGACCTCCTCGAGAGCCGAATCAGAGAAATCGACCAGGTCGAGAGTTCTCTCCTCACCGTTCTCGCTGCGGGGCGCATCCACCGAAAAAACGTCGGATCGCCGTTTGCGCAGCTTCATCAGCGCCTGGTTCACCGCTATTCGATGCAGCCAGGTGTTGAATCGACTCATGCCTTGAAAATCTTCGATGCGATCGAGGGCTTTGAGGAAGGTTTCCTGCAGGACGTCCTCGGCGTCCTCCTCGCTTTTCATGAGCCGGTGGGCCAGGCGAAAGATCTGGTCGACGCTGGGCGCGGCGAGATCCCAAAACGCCTCCCGATCTCCGGCTTTGGCGCGAGCAAGCAGGTCGCGCTCTTGTTCCATATCACGCATAGCCATGTTGGAGCGGAGTCTAGCACAGCCCCGGAACGGCCCCGCCTCCCTCGAATTCCGGCAAAATATTGACCCTCGGATGACCGCGCCTCCTTCCGGGAGGATCTTCGAGGATCCCCGTCCACGTGGTACGGTCCGGCCACTATGGCGTGGTCGAGGACGAACATTTCCGCATGAAGCGAAGGAGAAGCCGACCGGCAACCCCGCCTGTGGGCACCCTGGACCGGACCCGCCTGCGGACTCGGGCGGGGGCGGGAATCGCCGTCGCGTTCCTGGCCATGGGAATCCTCGTCTGGCTGCTGATCCGGAATGGCTCGCACCACACCCCGTATTGGACCGACGCCGTGGAGCCGACCGGATGGAATGTGCTCCTGGTGAGCTTCGACACGACCCGCCCCGACTATCTGCAGGCATGCGGCGGCGAGCGGGTGCCGACCCCGGCACTCGATCGCGTCGCAAACGGAGGAGCAGTCTTTCGCTCCGCGTTCTCCCCTGCGCCGATCACGCTGCCGTCCCACGCCAGCCTCCTCACCGCGCAGAATCCCTATCGGCACGGCGTACGCGAGAACACCGAGCATGCTCTTCGCCCCGGCTATCCGACGCTCGCTTCAGCGCTGGGAGCGAGCGGCTATCGGACGGCGGCTTTCGTCTCCTCGTTCGTGATGGATCACCGCTTCGGTTTGGGACACGGATTCCAGGAATACGTCGACCGCCTCGACGGACCCGAGCCCGGCCTCGGACCCGGCACGGTGGAGCTGCCCGGAGCGCTCACGGCCCGGCGCGCAAGCCACTGGATCCGAGAGCACGCGGGCAATCGCGCCGCGGGTCAGGAGAACCGGCCTTTTTTCCTGTTCGTGCATTTCTTCGATGCGCATGTCCCGTATGCGCCTCCCTCCCCGTTCCGCGAGCAGCACCCGGGCGATCCCTATGCGGGTGAGCTGGCCTCTCAGGATGCTGCGCTCGGCATGATCCTCGATGCGCTCGACGGCGTCGGAGAGTCGGCTCGCACGCTGGTATGGGTCGTGAGCGATCACGGCGAATCGTTGGGGGAACATGGCGAGAGCACGCATTCCCTTTTCGTGTACGACGCGACCCAGCGAGTCGTCTCGGTCGTGCATCTACCCTCGGAAAGCGGCCGCTTCGATGGAGCGGGAGATCCGCAGACCATCCACGCACAGTGCGGTTTGGTCGATGTCGCACCGACGCTCATGGGTCTGCTCGGCGTTCCGACCACGCTCCCGGACGCGGACGGAGTTTCCCTTCTGACGCTGCTGCAGGGACGCCCTCCGGAAAGCCGCGTCCTCTACATGGAGACCCACAGCCCGCTCATCAGCTATGGATGGGCCCCGCTCGAAGCGGTGCGCGACGCGGGCTGGAAGCTGATCCGCGCCCCCGAACCGGAGCTCTACGATCTGCGCGCCGATCCGGGCGAGACCCACAACCTGTTCGGCGCTCGCCCCGAACAGGTGGCTCGACTCGAAAAGGAGCTCGACGCATTTCTCGCGGACGCATCTCTCGACGTCCGGGAGGCGGCTCGTCAGCCGACCCCCGAGGAACTGGAGCGTCTGCGCTCGCTCGGATACGTGGGCGGCGCCGGCGTGGCCAGGCCCGATTCCGTGAATCGTCCCGACCCGAAACGAATGCTCCATTTCTTCCACGAGACATTCCAGAGTGCGAAGACCCTGCTTCTGCAGGGCCGTTTCGAGGAGGCGATCGCCGCGTTCCAGCAAGCGATCGCGGTCGATCCCGGGAACTACTCGCTCTACCTGTTCCTCGCCGGCGCCTATCGCCAGGCAGGAAAGCTCGATCTGGCCGACGATGCGTACCGGGAAGCAGTGCGGCTCTCCCCGCACTCTCCACGCGTCTGGTACGGCTGGGGCCGCGCCAAGCTTTCGGCCGGCGCGCCGGACAGCGCGAGCTGGGCGTTTCGCAAGTCGATCGAGCTCCTGCCCGGCTCTCCTGACGGATGGAGCGCGCTCGGGGAATCGGAATTTGCCGCCGGGCGCGCCTCGCAAGCGGTGGCCGCGTTCGATTCCGCGATGGCCAGGGGAGGCGATCCACGATCGATCCACGGCTGGATGGCGCGCGTCTATCGGGATGGACTGCGCGATCCCGGCCAGGCGCAAAAGCATCTCGAGCGATACGCCGCGCTCCTGGGCGTGACCCCGGACGAAGCGAGCCGAGCCTTACCCGGCCCCGCTCCGGAACATCTGGACGATCACTGAAGGAACGGGAGGTCCGAGCCGCATCATCGGACCACTAGCACCGAAGCTTCGGACGTGTAGGGCCCGCGTCCGCTCAAACACCAGGACTGTTCGTCGGCGCGGGATCCAACGAGTGGACGGACGGAGCAATCTCGCGGAAAGGGCGCGGCATCACTACTCCGCCGGAGACGACGATCTTCACCGCCTCTTCCACGGTGAGCTTGGTCGCTTCCACCTGGCTGGACGGAAGAAAGAACACGAATCCGGTCGTGGGATTGGGCGTCGTCGGCAGGAAGACCGCTACCTCCCGTGTCCCGTCCGCGAGGGTGGTTTCGTTGGTGACGAACCCCAGGGCTCGCATTCCGGGCCTCGGATACTCGAAGGTGACGACGCGTTTGAACCCGATCCCTTCCGGTTTGGTGAACGTCTCCATGATCAGCTTGCTGGATCCGTAGATATCGCGCAGGAAAGGGATCCGAAGCATCAATTGATCCGACCACCGAAGCAGGGTGCGGAATCCAAAGGAGTGGACGAGCAGCCCGACCAGGTAGAGCAGCAGCAGGGTCGCGAGAAGCCCGACGCCCGGAATCCTTTGGCCGAGGAGTCGTACCATGATCGGCTGGAGGATCCCGTCGATCGCGCGGAACAGGAACACCACGATCCAGACCGTGACTACGATCGGGGCGATCACGGCCAGACCCGTGACCACGCGGGCCCGGAACGCCAAACCGGCATCGCGGCACGCTTGTTTGAAACTGGCCAAGAGGGTCCCTCCTCCTTGCGCATCGTATGAAGGGGCGCGCACCGGAGAGTAGCACATGGTTATCGGCATGACCGAGGCAACCGAACGCACGCGCTGCCTCCGCAGGGAGCGGTTTGCTCAGCTCCCGGACGTTTCGCGCAGAACGAGCGGATCGTCGTGCGCGCGGGAGTCGATGTCCGCACCGGAGCTGCGCGATGCAGTGGAAATCCCGGACCGGAGCGCCGCTTGAGAGCG
>CAMPIC010000284.1 GCA_946886185.1 uncultured bacterium | reverse complement strand
GGATTCTTCCACCCGGCGGCGCAGCCCCTGCCCCAAGCTTCCGTCGCGCTCTTGCATCGCCGCCATCGCTTCGAGCAGGCCGACGAGATCCTCGCGGGTGGTCCATCGGTAGCGAAAGCCGGGCGCGAACCGCGCCTCGCGATGGCGCGCGGCGCGCAACGCCACGCTCGGAGAAGCTCCCAGCTCCGCCAGCACGCGACCCACCGCTCCCTGGATCGACGCGACCCGGCCGTAGGCGAGCAGAGCCGCGAGCAGGCCGGCCACCTCCTGATCACGCGGATCTCGATACGGGCGCACCAGGCCGACCGGGTCGAAGTCGGCTCCGCCCGTGGTGCGAAACCGCACGCTCAGACTCTCGAGATGTCCGCGCGCCGCCGCGCCGCGAAGGAGTGGCGCAGCCTCGCGGATTGGGGGATGCTGACGCTTCTCGGAGGACGACGAGGAAGAGATGACCATCGCCGAAGAGTACCGCACTTTACAGGAGGAGATCGCCCGGACCTGCCGGCGCGCGGGCCGCGATCCGAGCGAGATCACACTCATCGCGGTGACCAAGACCGTGCCGGTCGAGCGCATCCGGGAAGCCTGGGAATGCGGCGTGCGCGACATCGGCGAGAATCGCGTGCAAGAGATCGTGGCGAAGCAGCCGCTGCTCCGCGATCTCCCCTTCCGTTGGCATCTGATCGGGCACCTGCAGACGAACAAGGTGAAGCAAGCGCTTCCCGGTGTGGAGATGATCCACTCGGTCGACCGGATCGGACTGATCGAGGAGATCGACCGCCGGGCCGACCGTGTCGTGCCGGTGCTCCTGCAGGTGAACGTCGCCCGCGAGGTCAGCAAGTTCGGAGCAGATCCGGACGATGCTCCGGCGCTCGTGGACGCGATCGTAGAGAGTGCGCGAATGGAGCTCCGAGGCTTCATGACCATCGCGCCGCTGGAGGGAGGAGACGCGGCGGCGCGGGAGGCGTTCGCAGGATTACGGAAGCTGCGCGACCAGTTCACGAGAACGCATCCGAGCCTCGATCTGTCGATCCTTTCCATGGGGATGTCGGGCGACTGGCCGATCGCGATCGAAGAAGGCGCCACGCATCTGCGCATCGGAAGCCGCATCTTCGGCGCGCGCGCCTGAGAGCAACGCGTTCCGAAGCGGGTGGATCAGCTCTCTTGCTTCAGCTCTTCGATGATCCCGTGCAGATATTCCTTCGACTGCAGGCCGATGATCTGCTCCGCGATCCGCCCGTCGCGATCGACCACGAACGTCATCGGAATGCTGTTGAAGGGACCGAAACTCGCGGCGACATTGTCGCCGTCGACCAGGATTGGATAGGTGATCCCCATCTGTTCGACGAACGGCTTCACCTTGGCGGCCCCTTCGCGATCGAGCGAGATGCCGAGGACCACCAGATCCCCTTCATGCTCATTCTGAAGCGCCATCAGGTCCGGGATTTCTCTGCGGCAGGGAGGGCACCACGTGGCCCAGAAATTCACGAAGACGACCTTGCCGCGATAATCGCGCAATGAATAGACCACCCCGTCGACGTCGCGCAGGCTGAAGTCGGGAGCGGCAGGACGCGACGACTCGCTGGCCGCATCGGCAGAGGACTCCTGCGCGGAAGAGTCGGATGACGAATCCTGCGCCGAATCCGATCCACATCCGGACGCGGCCGCCCAGAGGCCGAGCGCGATCAGCCAGATCGAATTCCTCAACCGGTTCGAGCGAATCACGAACTCCTCCTTGCCGCGGACGATGGAGCATCCGCAAAATCCAGCTTCGATGCAGCCGGGAACGTGGCTCGGCTACGGCAGGCGAAACGCACCATTGGCGCAGCCTCCCGTCCCGACGACATACTAGCGGTCGGAGGATGGCGAAGTGAAATTGAGCGCGAAGGTCGCAATCCTCACGGTGAGCGATCGCTCGGCGGCCGGCGAGCGCGAGGATAAGGGAGGCCCCCTGATCCGGAGCTGGGCGGAAACGGCCGGAGCCGAGATCCTGGGAGCCGAGATCCTGCCGGATGACCGGGTGGTCATCGCCGATCGCATCGTGCACTGGTCCGATGCGGGGGCTGGTCTGGTGCTGACGACCGGAGGAACCGGCCTGTCCCCGCGGGATGTCACGCCGGAGGCGACCGCGGACGTGATCGAGCGCCCGGTTCCCGGCATCCCGGAGTGGATCCGCGCCACGACCGGCGCAACCAACCGATTCGCCTATCTGTCGCGCGGGATCGCGGGCATTCGGGGACGCACCCTGGTCATCAATCTCCCCGGCAGCCCGCGCGCCGTGACCGAGTATCTCGATCTGCTCGTAAAGATCCTTCCCCACGCGCTGGAGCAGGTGGCCATTCCCCCGGGCTCCTCCTCCGATCGCCACCCCGGCGCCTAGCGGGACTGCCTCTTCCGCGCGTTCCGGCCCCGCGCGAACACCAGCATTGCAAAGGAACGATCCGCGCGGGCCGATATCTCCCCGGGGCAGACCTAAGTCCGGGGGAGGTACTTCATGCAGGTCGTCAGCAGGTCCACGCGACATCACGGCGGAGCGGGCACGTGCCCGACTTGCCCGTCGAATGGTTTCCGTCGGTCGCTCGGTCGCTGGGCGACGCGCGGTGATGCCGTCGCGCGTCGTCGCATCCGATCCTGGAGCGGTTTGTTGGCGTTCGCGGCATTGCTGGCCGGCGCAACGAGCGCGGCGGCGATCGATCCAGTCCTCCTGGACAAAGTGGATCCCATCCTGCGGCAAGAGATCTTGCGGCAGGACGCTCTCGCGCGCGGCGGCGCTCCTGTCCAAGCGATCGCACCCACGCCGGGCGCGCCTCTCCTGGATCCCAGCGGTATTGCCTTGGCCCCGCACCCGTCCGAAGCCGCGGCGGTTTCTTCCGCGTCGGAACGCGCCGATGCGTCCGTAGAAGACTTCCGCTACGCCTGCTGGATCGAACACGATCCCGGCGCTGTGAGCGAGACGATGGGCCGCACCTACGGCGACCGCACCACCGCGCGCCTCACTCTCGAAGAAATCCAAACGCTGCTCGCCGATTCGCGAGTGCGCCGCATCGTCGCCGCTCCCCGCGCTCGTCCGTCGCTCGACGTGAGCGTCCCGGAGGTCCGCGCCGACCTCGTCCATTCGGGCAGCGGCTCGCCGCCGGTGTACTCCGGGTTCACCGGCGCGGGGATCGTGGTCGGAATCGTCGACACCGGCATCGACCTGGATCATGAAGACTTCCACGACGGAAACGACACCAGGATTTACTCGCTCTGGGATCAGACCGCGGCATCGGTCAACCCACCGTCGGAATTCGGCTACGGACGCGAGTGGAGCCAGGCGGAGATCGACAACGGGAGCGCGACCGAGATCGACGACGCCGGTCACGGCAGCCATGTCGCGGGCACGGCGGCGGGCAACGGCGCGGCCACGGGCAACGGCGAACCTTCGTATCAATACGTCGGCGTCGCGCCGGAAGCCACCATCGTGGTGGTGAAGACCGACTTCTTCACCTCCTCGATCGCCGACGCGGTCGATTACATCTTCCAGAAAGCGGACGACCTCGGTCTTCCCGCGGTGGTCAATCTGAGCCTCGGCCATCACTACGGTCCTCATGACGGAACGGACGACAGCGATCTCGCGATCGACGCATTGGTCGGGCCGGGACGTATCGTGGTCGCCGCGGCCGGCAACGATCAGGCCAGCGCGATCCACGCGGAAGCATCGATTCCGCACGGTGAGACCGAGGAGATCACGTTCGAGATCGACAGCTACACCGCTCTGCCCGGAGCGGCGAACGACTACCTCCTGATCGACGGCTACTACACCGACGGAGAGGTGGTCGAGATCACCGTCCACACTCCCAACGGGCAGGTGATCGGCCCCGTCGCGGCCAGCCAGACGCAGACGGTGGCCACCTCCGATGGGGCGGTCTTGATCGAAAACGACGAGACCGATGCGAACACCGCCGATCGCAACTTCTACATCCAGGTGTGGGATCAACTGGCCGGGACCACTCCCGTGCCCGGAACCTGGACGATCGAGTTCGAGAACGTGACGGCGGTAGCGACCGGCAACGCCGCGCAGGCCGATTGCTGGATCTTCAACCACTCTTTCGGCGATGCGCATGCGCCGGTCTTCGTCGCGGGGATGACCGCAACCAAGCTGGTCTCTTCGCCCGCGACCGCCGACTCCGCCATCGCGGTCGCTGCCTATACCACGCGCAACAAGTGGAAGAGCGTCGACGGCAACAACTATCAGTACAACCCCCTTCCGTCGGTCGGGGAGGTCGCGGCCTTCAGCAGCCATGGCCCGCGCCGCGACGGCGTGATCAAGCCGGACATCGCGGCGCCGGGAGCGGGAATCGGATCCGCGCTCTCGGCCGACCACACCACCGCGCAAGCGTGGATCCTGGAGGACGGACGCCATTTCATCAGTCAAGGCACGAGCATGGCGTGCCCGCACGTGAGCGGCCTGCTCGCTCTGATGCTCGAGTCCCGCGGTGCGCTTTCCCGCAACGAGGCTCTCGCGCTGCTCGCGCAGACGGCGCGCTCCGACGGATTTACCGGAGTGGTCCCCAACGCCACCTGGGGAGCGGGAAAGATCGACGCCTTCGACGCCGTGATCCAGCCCACTCCGATCGTGATCCAGGCGCTTTCGGTGGTCCGCTCTCCCGAAAGCATTCAGATCTCCTGGTCGGTGCCGGTCGATGCCGCCGATCTGCGCTTCCGCATCGAACGAGCGCCATCCGACGACCCTGCCGGAGGAGGCGTGCAATCACACTTCCGCGGCGTCTTCGTGGGCGAGGTCGGACCGGGTCCGGAATACTCCTTCGAGGATGCTCCGCTGCTCGAAGTGGAGGATGTCTCCTACTGGCTGATCCCGCTGGAGCAGGGACGTGACGGCGATGCGCTCGGTCCCTACCCCGCGCGCTGGGGGGGGGTGGCGGGGGGGGTGTCGGTCTCCGAGCGCCCCCCCCAAACCGTGGCGGAGTGGGCGCTGTGCG
>CAMPIC010000283.1 GCA_946886185.1 uncultured bacterium | reverse complement strand
TAGAGAGCTCCTCCGTTCGCGCCGCTCGTGCACTCCTCGAAGGAACAGTAGCGCAGGTCCAGACCGGTGCCCGCGACATGGATCGCGCCGCCGTTGTCATCCGCGCTGCATCCTTCGAACGTGGAGGTGTGGATCTGCGACGCGGTGATGGAGTTTCCGTAGAGAGCGCCTCCCTTGTCCGCGCTGTTGTCGGTGAAGGCGCAGTCGAAGAAGTCGCAGCTTCCCTTCCAGTAGACCGCGCCGCCCTGCGCCGCCTCGTTCTGGTTGAAGACGCAGTCCGCGATGCGGGATCCGTCGTTGAATCCGCGCAGGTGGATCGCGCCGCCGCGCTGCTCGGTCGCTCCAGTCGTGCCGTTGTCATCGAAGATGCAGTTCTCGATCGAGACCACCGCATCGTATGCGTCGATCGCGCCGCCGGTGAGAGTGGTGAGGTTGGCGTAGAACTCGCAGTCGCGAATGGTAACGCCGCCGGTCACGCCTTCGATGCGGATTCCGCCGCCGCGTGTCCCGCCGCCGTTCTCCAGGACCAATCCTTCGATCGTCACCGCGCCTTCGACGTTGCTGAAGGCGAGCGCCGGTCCGAAGTTGAGCGCGTTGATGGACACGGTGCCGGCGCCGTCATTCGCGAGGATGGAGAGCGCCTTGTCGGTCTGCACGATCTCGAGATAGATGCCGCTCTGGACCAGGAGGGTGTCGCCGTCGGAAGCCATCGCCACTCCCGCGGAGATCGTGGGAGCGTCGGGCGCGCCGGAGGATCCCACCACCACGGTGGCGGCGGAGCCTGTTTGGGGGGCGATGGCGGCGACCGCGCCGAGCAGCGCTCCGGCGGCGAGTGTCGAAACATGGGATCTGGCGTGAAAAGGCATGGCTTCACTCCTCCATCTGGCAGAGCGCCTCGCGGCGCGTGCGGACCTCGACTCGGCGATCGGGAGACGCCGGCCGCGGGACCATTGGCTTGCGGGACAGGCGCTCAGCTCGCCTCGCGCATCGGTTCGGTACCCTCCTCCCATCCGGCCAGGATTTCCCCGAGACGGGCGGGCGAAGGAAGAGCCTCATGGGCTCCCAGGTCGGCAGCAGAGGAGAAGAGCGCGCGGATGGATGCCGATGGGCTGACCACGAGAAGGCCGAGGGCTCGAGAACGCCGGTAGCGACCCACCGAGCGGCGCCAGCTCTCCACCGCTCCGCCCCCGCACGCGGGATCGAGGATGAGAAGATCGGGCCGGATCCGGTTGAGCAGCATCCATGCGCCGGCGGAAGAGGTCGTGATGACCTCGCATCCGGCATCTTCCAGAGCCAGGATCAGAGCCGAGCCGGCCGTTCCCTCGTCCACGGCCACGAGCGTACGAAGCGGAGTCACCTGTTTCCCCCGCACGGTTTTCACCGGTCCATGGCGAGGTCCGGCGCACCGCTCCGGTCAAGTCCCGGGCCAATGCCTCGAACCTCGGGGAGGATCGCTGTGTATGAAGCACTTGCAGCCGGTTCGGCGTTTTTTTTCGGCCCTTTCGAGAGGCCGGCGGAATGCGAATCGCAATCCCGGCGAGGAGAAGCAGCGGACCTTGCACGATCGGGCCGGGTGTGATCGGTAAAGCCGTTGCCGCTCCCGGAATCGCTGGGGTACGGTCGTGCGCGGTTCACGCGAAGAACCGCCCAAGGAGGTAATCGTTGATCGTTTCTCGTGTCCGCCGGAGGAGCCGGCGCCAGCTCACTGTCCTCGCCGGGTCGTGCTCCGTCGCGCTGCTGTCCCTGGCGGCGCCGGATCTCCACGCGCAAACCGCTCCCGGAAATGTCCCCGCGGAAGAAATCGTCGCGGTGGTGGGGGATCGGCCGATCCTCCGCTCGGAAGTGGAGGAGCAGTTCCAGATCCTCGCCCAGCAGTTCGCCGTTTCTCCCACTGACACGGCCTCCACCAATCAACTCCGCCGCGACATCGTCCAGCGTCTGGTCGACGATCACCTCCTCTACCTCGAAGCGAAGACGCAGGGCCTCGAAGTGCCTTCGGCCGAGATCGACGCTCAGGTGAAAGCAGCGCTCAAAGAGAATCGCGAGGCTTTGGGCGAGGAGGGATTCAAGAAGGAGCTGGAGCGAGAAGGGCTCACCGAGGAGATGCTCGAGGCGCGCTGGCGAGAGGAAGCAACGCGCCGCGCGCTGGCGGAGCGGCTGGTGCAGCGCGACATCCGCCCGAAGGTGACCCTGACCGACGAGGACGTGCAGAAGTTTTTCGAGGAGCACCAGGCGGACCTTCCGCAACGACCGCGCGCGGTCAAGATCCAGGACCTCTTCATTCAGGTCCGGCCGGACACCGCGGTCGTGAAAGCGGCGCTTTCCCGCGCGCGAGACATCCGGTCGCAGATCCAAGGAGGCCTCTCCTTCGCGGAGGCGGCAACCAAGATGTCGGACGACGAAGTCACTGCGGCGAACGGGGGGCTCGTCGGACGCGTGCGCCGCGGCGAGCTCACGCCGGAGCTCGAGGCGGTGGCGTTCGCTTTGCCGAGCGGTGTGGTGAGCGAGCCGATTCGGAGCCCCTTCGGATTCAACCTCCTGCAGGTGGAGCAGAAGGACCCCAATGGACAGTGGGCCGAGGTGCGGATCATCCTCGTGGAGGTGCAACCGACCCGCTCCGATCGCGCCGCGGCCGAAGCGCGTGGCCGGACGGCGCGGGCCAAGATCGTCGAGGGGTTGGACTTCACCGCAGCGGTGCGGCAGTTCTCCGAGGATCCGGAGACGCGCGCCAAGGACGGCAATCTGGGGTGGATCCCGCTCACCAACCTCCAGGGAGAGGTGTTCGAGGCCGTCTCCAAGATGAAGGTGGGCGAAGTTTCCGAACCGGTCGCCGATGACACCGGGTATCATGTCTTCCGCATCGTCGAAGAGGAGCCGGAGAGGTCGTATCGATTCGACGAGGTCAAGGACGAGATCCGTCAGTACGCGTATCAGGACGCTCTCGAAGGACATTTGCGAGAGCTGCTGGATCAGCTCGAAGGGAAGTATTACATCGAGCATCACGAATCGTGGTGAGACCACCGCGCGTGGAGATTCCATCCTGAGACTCGATCTGGTCTTGAACCACCTGTGCCTCTTCAAGACCCGCTCGCAAGCAGGGAAAGCGTGCGACGCGGCGAGAGTCTGGGTGAACGGAGAGACGGCGCGCTCCGCTCGCGCGATCCGGGCCGGAGACGTGATTCGCTTTCGGGATGCGCTCGGGCGGCACGAAGAGGAGATCGAAGTCCTGGAGGTTCCGGAAGGACCGATTCCGAAGGCGCGGGCTCGCGAGATGTACCGGATCATCGCCAGCAGGCGGATCGAGAATCCTTGGAGCGAGTGATCCGAACGAGTCCTTGGAGCGACTGATTCGAACGGACGCATAGCCGGGACACCACGCGGGCACGGAGGCCCCCTTGATTCGGTTCGAGCACGTCTTCAAGAAGTACTCGGGTTCGCGCCGGGGTTGGGTCCTCGAGGATCTCTCCCTGGAAATCGGCGCGGGTGAGATCGTCTTCCTGCTCGGTCCCAGTGGAGCGGGCAAGACCACCCTCCTCAAGCTGCTCACGCTCGAAGAGCGCCCCACGAGCGGCTGGATCCAGGTGCAGGGGTTCGATTCGCGCACCATCAAGCGCAAGCAGATTCCCGAGCTGCGGCGCCGCTGCGGCGTGGTGTATCAGGACTTCCGTCTCATCCGCGACAAGACGGTGCAGCAGAACGTCGCCTACGTGCTGCAGATGACCGGGATCCTCGACTCCGCGATCCTGGGCAGCATCACCCGGCGCGTGCTCGCGGAAGTCGCGCTCTTCGCCAAGCGCAACGACTTTCCGGAGGAGCTTTCGGGAGGGGAGCAGCAACGCGCCGCCATCGCGCGGGCTCTGGTGCATCAGCCGTCCATCCTCCTGGCCGACGAACCGACCGGCAACCTCGATCCGGCGATGGGAACCGACGTGATGCAGCTGCTGCGCCGCGTGCAGCTCGCGGGTGCCACGGTCATGGTGGCGACGCACGATCACGATCTGGCGCTCAAGTTCGGCGAGCGGATCCTCGTGCTCGATCGCGGCAAGGTGATCGAGGACCGGCGCATCCGCCCGACTCAGGCGTACGCCATCTCATGAAGCACGCATCGGGTCACATGGTCGGCGAGAGGATCGAGGAGTACGTGGGCATGAACGACTCCGCGTCCCCGCCGGGCTCGACGGGGCGGGCGCCCGGCCGCACGGTCGGGAAGGAACTGCGGGAGGCAGCAGCGGCATGAACCACGTGCGCTTCTTCATTTCGGAGGCCTGGGAGTACCTGGTGCGCGGACGGGCAACTTCGATCGCGTCGATGGTCGCGCTCGCGGCGGTGCTCTTCCTCTTCGGATTGGTGCTCCTCGTGACCCACAACGTGCGCTCGCTGACCGACGAGATCCAATCGCGCAAGGGTCTGACGGTGTTCTTCACGGAAGGGACGAGCGAAGCGCGCGTGCGGGAGCTCGCGGGAGTGTTCGAGGGGTTCGGGGAAGTGGCGGGAGCCGAGTTCATCGATCGGGAGCAGGCGCTCGCGGAATTGGAAAAGGATCTGGGAGGATTTCCGATCGGGAACACGCTCGGCGACAACCCGCTCCCGCACAGCTTGACCATCCAGCTCACTCCGGAGGCGGCGGGAAGATCGGGATCGCTCCGCAAGCTCGCGAACGAGCTGCTCGCGTACGACGATGTCGAGGACGTGGTCTACGGCGATGAGTGGGTCGAGACACTCGATCGCAACCTTCA
The DNA here is from genome assembly GCA_946886185.1 of uncultured bacterium. Next base: position 243 of record CAMPIC010000283.1, on the reverse strand, counting down.
CATGGTGCGCATGGCCACCGTTTCGGTGGGGAGCTTCGCGGCCCTCGCGGTCGGGGTCGTGCTGCTCACCACCTTGCGCCTGCTTTTCGTCGGACGGCGCGACACGCTCCGGATCTTGAAGGTGGTGGGAGCGAGCGACGAGTTCCTGCGCACGCCTTTCCTGTTCCTGGGCGGGATCCAGTGCGTCATCGCCGCCGTCGTGGCGCTCGCGCTGCTCCAGGCCGCGAGGCTCTTCTTCGACGC
>CAMPIC010000282.1 GCA_946886185.1 uncultured bacterium | reverse complement strand
CAAGGGTTCGGAAGAAGAACGCCGCGAGATCCTGCGCGGAATGATCTTGACGCGCGCGACCGACAATCAGCTCAAGCATCTATTCATCGCAGGGGAAGTGCGCTACGGATCGCGCAGCTTCCAGGGCAAGGGATTCCGGTCGCTCGGTCAGGAAGCGATTTACGCCGCCGCGATTCGACTGAGGCGAGGGGACGCTTACGCGCTCGAAGGCGGGGAGATCGGCATCCCGATCGGGGGTGATCCGAATCGGCCGACCGCGCGATGGGCCGGGGACGTCCTTGCTCCGATGATCCGGGATCTGGGCGCAGTCCTCGCGATGCGTCCCACCGCCGACACGGTGCGGATGGTGATCAACGCGCAGATGGGCAAGGCGGGTCCTCCCATGGATGGCCGCGACTTGCATGTGGGTGATCTTCGCTGGGGAATCCTTCCCGCGGCCGCTCCGCTCGGTATTCCCACGCTCACGATCTCCGGGATGGCGATGGCGTTCCATCTCTCTGAGAGCAGTCAAGTCGCGGTCTCGTTCATCGGGGACGGAGGCTGCTCCCTGGGAGAGTGGCACGAAGCGATCAACCTGTGCGCCACTCGCAAACTTCCCGCGATCTTCTGCGTGCAGAACAATCAGACCGCGCTTTCCACCCCGCTCGCGGACCAGACCGCGGTGCGCGCGTTCGCGGACAAGGCGGCCGGCTACGGAATTCCGGGGGTGACGATCGACGGTACCGATCCGGATGCGATTGCGGCCGCCTTCGCGTGGGCGGCGGACCGCGCGCGTGAAGGGGCGGGTGCGGCATTGATCGAGCTCGTGGCGATGCGGATGTGCGGCCACGCTCATCACGATGACATGCTCTATATGGGGAAGGAGCCGCCGATCTCCTGGAGCTACCCGGTTCCGACCGGCGCCGGGTACGTCGACCGGGAGAAGTACGAGTTTTGGGCGGAGCGCGATCCCATTCCCAATTATGCGGCTCGTCTGCGGGAAGAAGGGTTGCTGGATGAGGGCGAGCTCGAAGCGTGGATGGCAAGCGCGGAAGCGATGGTGCGCTCGCAGGCCGAGTCGGTCATCGCGGCCCCGTGGCCGAGTCCGGAGAGTGTCACGCAGGGCGTGGTCGGCGAGCGTGAGGAGGGGGGCACATCGAGCGCTCCGGCGGGCGTCGAGGCGGCCCCTCCGTTCGATCCGAAGGGGCGCACCTACCTGGAAGCGATCATGCTCGGCGTCGGCGACGCCCTGGCCGACGAGCGAGTCTTTGTCTATGGCCAGGATGTGGGTGGCGACTACGGAAACGCGTTTCTTCTCCTCCGGCCTCTGCTCGAGAAGCATCGCGATCGGATTCTCAACTCCACGCTGGCCGAGGGAGGAGTGCTCGGAGTCTGTGTCGGAGCCGCGCTCGCGGGGAGACGGCCCATCGGCGAGATTCAGTTCAACGATTTCGTCGCGACCGGATTCAATCAGCTCGTGAACAACGCCGCCAAGATCCGGTATCGCTGGGGTGGATCGGTGCCGATGGTGGTGCGAATGCCCTACGGTGGGCTCCGTTCGGCGGGTCCGTTCCACAGTCAGGACACCTCTCCCTGGTTTTATCGCACCCCGGGCCTCAAGATCGTCGCGCCCTCGACGCCGCACGACGCGCGCGCGCTCCTTCAGACTGCAGTGGACGATCCGGATCCCGTTCTCTATTACGAGCACATCGCGCTCTATCGCGATCCGCGCATCAAGCAGCGTCTGACCGACGAGGCCCCGGAGAAGATTCCGCTCGGCAAGGCCGCGCTGCGCCGTGCCGGCTCCGACCTGCTCATGATCTCCTACGGCGCTTACGTGCATCACTGCCTGCGCGTCGCCGAGTCGCTTGCCCGCGACGGGATCGAATCGGCGGTGCTGGACTTGCGCAGCCTCGTACCGCTCGACCGGGAGGCGATCCTCGATCAGGTGTGGCGGACCGGGCGGGTTCTGATCGCGCACGAGGACACGCGCACCGGGGGAATCGGAGAGAGCATCGCCGCGATCATTCAGGAGGAAGCGTTCGAGGCTCTCGATGCGCCGATCCGCGTGGTCGGTTCGCTCGATACTCCGGTTCCGTATTCGCCGTCGCTGGAAGAAGCGTTCCTCGCGGGAGAGCGCGGCATCGAGGCAGCGGCCCGCGATCTCCTGGAGCTGTGAGGTGCAAGTCCGCGGCAAGGGCCACCTCATACTCTCGTTCGATCTCGGCTTCGAAATCGATTTGACACGCGCGTCGGAGAAGGTTCTCGCACATCCCACGCGCAAGCTCCGGCACAAACGAGGCCGCACTTCCAGCCGCCGTTTCTTCGGCGGAGCGTTGCGCCTGGTCCAGACGGGGCAGAGGCTCGACGTCCCGTGGGGGCGCACCGAAGAAGTGGTGGAGCTCTCGCTCTATTCCTTCGGCGCCCTCAGCGTCACCTACACCTTCATGCTCGGCGGAGAGTTCGCCGATCTCGTCACCACCAGCGACTATCTCTATGACGACGAGATCCTCCTGGCCGACGCGCGCGTTCGGGCGGCGGAGCTGCTCGACACCTTGGGGAACACCGTCTCCAAGCCGGCGCTGTCGGAGATCGTGGAGGATTACATCCTCTATCACCTCCATCCCGATGGAATCACTCCGAGCATGCTCGTGGAGGAGCAGCGAAGGTTGACCGCGCGGATCTTGCGGGCGGAGCAGGGCATCCTTTCGGAGCACGAGATCCAGAACGCGCTTTCCACGGCGCTTTCCTACGGTCCGAACGAAGTCGTGATCGTGGATTGGCTGGCCGCGATCCTGCTCGGATCGGACATGGACGACGAGAAGAACGTGCTCGAGCTTGCCAACGTGGAGCTCCTGGAGCTTCGCTTCCTCGATGCGAAGTTGGAGGAAGGAGTGGACGACGCCTACGAGCTGCTGGAGCGGGGCCGCCGGGCTCGTTGGGCGTTCGCGCTGCGCAGCCGGGAGCTGGAGCGGCTGGGGCGGATGCAGGCGGACAGCACGATTTTGCTCGAAGGAAGCGACAACGCGCTCAAGCTGGTGGGAGAGGACTACCTCGCGCGCTTCTACACGCAGGTCGGAGAGAAGCTGCACTTCGCCGGGTGGGAAGCCTCCATCGATCGAAAGCTGCGCATCCTCGAGAGCATCTATTCGCAGCTCCGAGACGTCGCCGCGCACCGCAGATCCGAAGCGTTGGAGTGGATCATCGTGCTCCTCATCGCGGTCGACATCGTGATCTACTTCATCGGGTAAGCCGGAACCCCCTCGTTGGGTGAGCTAGCACCCCCATCCAGTACAGGACTCCCGGCGCGGGAGTGTCTGGAGCGCTATCGACGGGCCGCGTCTGAATGCGGCGCTCCGAGCCTTTCAGCGATCCGCGTCACTTCCGCATGAAGCGGAACGTTCGAGAGTCCGCGTTACTTCCGCACGAAATGGAACGTTCCGAGGATCGGAATCTCTCCGTTGACCAGAAATGGCGATTCTTCGATGCGGAAGATCGGGACGTGAGGAACCGTCGGCTCGTTGAGAGAGCCGTAATCGACGCCGCTATCGGTGCCCGCGTCGTACGCGTAGAGGTCGACAGTGAGAGAGTCCACCCACTCTCCGCCTGAACACAATGACAGTCCTCGCACTCCCACGAACCAGTCCGGGCTGGGAGCGATCATCGTCACCACCGTGACTAGGGGGTATCCGGGATCCATCGCGAACTCGACCTCGGCCATTCCCGGAGAGACGTCCATCCCATCGCCCGAGATGACCCTAGCGGCATCGCCGGCGTCGATCGCGGCCTGCACTTCGGCTCGCAGGGGATTCTTGACCCCGGTTTCGGCCATTGTCTGGATGCCGGGCGATGCCAACGAGTCTGGGTCCCAGAACGAAACCGTGGAGCGGTGCGTGCCGCCGATCAATCCCGAGTAGTGGGCCGTGGAGGGGAATCCCACGGGATGGGTCTGCGCGCTCCACACCGACTCGAAGGTCAGCGTGTAGATGGCCGAGTTCTCCGCGCAGGAAATCCCCATCTCTTGCGGCTCGGTCGGGTCATCGTCGTCCGAGCAGCCGGCCAGGGCGATCACGATGAGTCCGAGCGCCAGCGTGAGTCGAAGAGCGGGAACGTTCACGAGGACCTCCTGGATGGACAAGGGGAGACAAGCACGCATCTTCCTGAAATGAGCGTGGGCAAGCGATCAGGATCCCTCCCGGCCGGATGTTCGATGTACGCCGGGGAGACTACCCTCGATCTACCTGGTCGTGACTGACCTTTTGGGCCTGATTGCTGACGGTATGGACCACCCCGGCCGTGGAGGCGTTTACCAGCCTGTCGCCGACCCCTTTCCGCGTCCCGGCTCACGGCCGATCCGGGCGGCGTTTCCCTCTTGGGTCGGTGGTGAGCCCGCGATACACTCCCAGCTTGTTGTCGATTTCGGTCTCCCACGACCTGCATGGATACCAAGGAGGCGCTCTTTTGATGAATCGATGGAACCGTATGTTGGTGCCGGCCATGTTCCTCGCCGGCGTGGTGCTGGTCCCGGCCTGCAGCGGCGGCTCGGGGGATCAGGCACAGAACGAGAACCAGGCGCAGACTCAGACCCAAGCTCAGAATCAGACCCAGACTCCGGCCGAAAATCAGACGCAAACCACCCCGCCGGCCGAGACCCAGGCGGCCGGCCCTCTGATGAATCCGCGCAGCCCGGAGATGAACCAGACCGCTCCGGCCACGTTCAAGGCCCGCTTCCAGACGAGCAAGGGCGATTTCGTGATCGAGGCGCACCGCGATTGGGCGCCGCAGGGCGTGGACCGCTTCTACAATCTCGTGAAGAACGGCTTCTACGATGACGTGCGATTCTTCCGCGTCCTCAAGGGCTTCATGGCGCAGTTCGGGATCAGCGGCGATCCGCGCGTCTCGTCGGTGTGGCGCGAAGCGAAGATCGCGGACGATCCGGTGAAGCAGAAGAACACCCCCGGGATGGTGAGCTATGCGATGGCCGGACCGGGCACGCGCACCA
>CAMPIC010000281.1 GCA_946886185.1 uncultured bacterium | reverse complement strand
TCCTGGATCCGTCCGCGCCGCTCGAGCGCATAGAACGCGAGATTGCAGCGCGCGACGTAATTGCCCGGATGATGGCGCAGCGTCTGCCTCCACAGCTCGATCGCGCGCGTCTCCTCGTCGCGGAATGCCGCGCTGAGTGCGAGGTTGTTGAGCGCGCGCACATTCGTCGAGTCGAGCCCGACGGCAAGCTCCAGCTCGCGATGCGCCTCTTCCAGGCGCCCTTGATCCCAGAGCGCATTGCCCAGATCGAAATGGAACTCCGAGTTCTCCGGATTGAGCGCGAGCAATCTCCGGTCGAGGGTCTCGGTGGTCCGCCAGTAGCCGAGCTGGCGCCGCGTCGCCGCGGCTTCCGCGACCGCCACTGTGCAGACCAGAACAGCGAGCACGACAATCCCCGCTTGCGATCGCAATCGAGCGGCGAGCCGATCGAGTCCCCAGGTCGCGAGCAAGAGGAGGCCGAGCGCAGGCAGATAGAAGTACTTGTCGGAAATGACGGAGTACGAAAACTGAACGAGCTGCAAGGTCGGAAAGATGAGCACGCACACGATCGCCATCCCGACGAAGAACGCGCGCGTGCGCCGCAGCGACACACCTGCGATCACGATCCCGAGAAGGAGGAGCGCAAGTCCGCCCACGATTCTCGGATTGCCGAGTCCGAGCGGTTCGGGAAACGGGTTGTGGGGAATCAGCCAGCTCGGAACGAGGATGTTGCGCGCGTACAGATACACGTCGTACGCGAGAATGAGCGGGATTCGCGCGCCGTCGTACCCAGCTCCCGGCGTCGCCACTCCGCCCGCGTCCCGTTGCGAGACGTACGTGATCCCCGCGGAGATCGCACCGATCACCAGGAAGGGCACGATCTCCCAGACGACACGCGCACGAGGCCGAATGCTTTGAGCGATTGCGTGGTTCGCTCGCACAGACGAAGACGCGCCGGCACCGGTAGAAGACCGCTCCGCCGCGTCGGCGGAGGAAATCGTTCCGGAATGCACCTTCGATCCGCGGCCCGTGCGATCGCCAGCGAACAATCTGCGCAGCGGCCAGTAGCTGAGCAGGAGCAAGGCAGCCGGAAGCGTCGTCGCAGTGGGCTTGGCGAGCAGAGCTAGAAAATAGGCCACCACGGAAGCGGCATAGAAAAACCAAGCACGTGCATCGAACCGCGCGTCGCTTCCCGAATCCGAACGCCGCGCATATCCGATGTATGCGAGCACACTCGCAAGGGCGAAAAATGAGGAAAGGAGCGTCTTCCGCTCTGACGACCATGCGATCGGCTCCACCGTCATCGGATGGAGCCCGAAAAGAATCGCCGCAGCCGCCGCCGCCCAGGCATTTCGAAAGAGCGCGTACAAGATCCAGCCGAGGAGGATGGTGTTCGCGACGTGGAGCGCGAGGCTGGTGGCGTGGAAGGGACGCAGATGATCAGGAGACGCACCCGCCGCCACGTCCAGCATCAGCGAGATCATGGTCAGCGGCTGGTAGTACCCGGTCACCGTGGAAGGCTGGGAGACTTCGCGTAGAAAGCGGGCGGCGGAATCCCAGCTCGGATTCATCACCAGCGGGTTCTCGTCGATGTACTGGAAGTCGTCGAAGCAGTCCGCCTCGGCATCGAGCACCGGCCGATGCACGAAGGTGACGAACGCAGCGACCAATGCCAGCAGGATCGGGAGCAGCAGCGAGGCCGCGAAGGGCCGGCGAGTGAAGAGGCTGGAGGGAGCGCTCCCGCGTTTCCGATCCTTCCGCTGCGCGCCTGGACTCACAGTCCGATCCGTTCCTCCACCGAGCCGCCCCTGCCTCGAAAAGGTCGCCGCAGTCTAGCCGCGGACGAATCGGCCTCGCAAGGATCGCATGTTCATGCGGGTTTCCAGCGTGTCGCTCTCTCTTCAAAATCACTCGCAGCCGGACCGGAACGGGGTGGGAAGTCCGGACGGGAACCATCTTCGAAAATAGGGAGGCTCCGCCATGATCACTCGAACGGGGATCGCGCTCCTCTCGCTCTGCGCGATCGGAACCGTTGCCATGGCGGCCAATCAGATCGCGCGGACGGTACAGGGAACGGGAGGCTTCGGCGGATCCACGTCCGAGCACTCGATCCGGGCCACGCTCGGACAAGCAGTCGCCGGAACCGCCGCTACCAGCCAGCACGCGCTCAAAGCGGGTTTCTGGGTTCCTTCTCCGATCCCGTCCAGCGTGGACGATCTGCCCCTTCCTGAGCGGTTCGCTCTCCACCCGGGCGCTCCCAATCCGTTCCGGAATGGAACCGTTATCGGATTCGACGTGCCGAGCAGCGGCGGAGCGGTCCGCATCGAGATCTTCGACGTTGCGGGACGACACGTGCGCACGCTCGTGGATGGTCCCGCTCCTCCCGGCCGGCAGATCGTGGCCTGGGACGGACGGGACGATCGCGGCAACGCGGTCAGCCACGGAATCTATCTCTGCCGCATGAACGCTCCCCAATACACGCAAACGAGCAAGTTGGTGGTCACGGACTAGCCTTTCGCACGCGAGGAACCGTTTCATGGATTCGTCATTCACTGCACGCTTCGCCGGCCTTACCCGGACGGGTCTCACCGGGACCGATCTCAGCTGGATCGCTTGCCTCGCCGCTGTTTCCGCGCTGGCGATCGCGCCGATCGCATCGGCGCAGGCGGTGCCTCCGATCGTGAGCTATCAAGGCCAGCTCCTGTCTGAAGGAACCCCTTACGACGGAACCGCAAAGTTCAAGTTCGCGATCGTCGACGAAGCCTCCGGAATCACGGTCTGGTCGAACGACGGTTCCAGCACGAACGGCGAAGAGCCGGACGGCGCGATCGATCTCGTGGTCGATCAGGGCATCTTCTCCGTCGGCCTTGGCTCGCCTCCCATGGTGGCGCTGACCGCGGAGAGTCTCTGGTCCGCGGAAGTGCCGGTACTTCGCGTCTGGGTCGAGACTGACGGGACATTCGATCAAATTCCCGACCAAACCTTCGCGAGCGGCGCGTTCACGCTCAACGCGGTGGCGGCGCAGAAGTCGCACGGCCCATTCATCGCGGAGGGAGAAGTCTGGGCGAAGAGCGGAGGGGTTCGGTTTCCGGACGGAAGCCTCCAGACGACCGCATCGACCGGCGGCGGCGGAGCTGGTGGAACGCTCGATCAAGCCTACGACCACGGAGGACCGGGAGCCGGCCGTACCATCGTCGCCGACGCGGGCGCGGTGGCGATCACGAGCAACGGCGGCCTGACCGTGAACGCGAGCGTCACGGTGGGCGGGACGACGCCGCAGGGGCGGATCTCGGTGCAGAACGTGGGCGGCAACGATACGACCAACCTGCTCTCGTTCGATGAATCGACCGGATCGGAGTTCTACTTCGAAAGTGGTTTCGCGGGCGCAGGATCGACGGGGAACCATCTCAAGCTCAAAACCGCCTGGGAGGCGACCGCGATGTCCTGGCGCGGGGACGGCAAGGTCGGAATCAACACCATCGCTCCGATCGGAGTGCTCACCGTGGAGAGCGACGGCACCGGGACCACCGGAGCGGCGATCACCGCACGCAACCTCAACACCGGCGCATCGGTCGCGTTGACTGCGGAAACGGCCGGCACCGACGCCACCGTGGTGTTCAGCAACAGCGGGAGCGGGGACATCGTGCGTGGATTCAATGGCGGGGGCTCGCCCGTCTTTCGCGTTCAGAACAGCGGAAAGATGGTGGGAGCAGGGCTCCAGGTCACCTCGGGGCCGCTGATCGTCGACAGCTCCAGCCGGATTCGCATGGACGGCGCGTTCGGTGGCGGAGCGGCTGGCGCGCCCATCTATAGCGAAAACACATCCTCCAACGGGGTCGCCTTTTGGGGAGAAACGACGAGCACCGATGGGACCTTGATCTTGGGGCAGAACGGCACCGGATCGCTCATCCGCGCCTTTCGGAGCGGCTCGCTCAAGTTCGAAGTCCGCAACAGCGGGCGCGTGGTCACGACCGCGCTCGAGATCACGGGAGGCGGCGATCTCTCCGAGCCATTCACGGTGAGCGAGGGGAGCGCGGAGCCGGGCACGGTGCTGGTCATCGACGAGCATCGCCCCGGACAGCTCACCATCAGCCGGCAGGCATACGACCGCCGCGTCGCGGGAGTGGTGAGCGGCGCCAACGGGCTCGAGCCCGGAATCACCTTGCATCCCACCGCGCATCAGCCGGCAGGAGAGCAGGTCGCGCTCACCGGTCGCGTCTATGTGAAGGCGGATGCGTCCCAGGGACCGATCCGTCCGGGAGATCTGCTCACGACGTCGTCGGTGGCGGGTCACGTGATGGCGGCGTCCGATCCTGCGCGCGCGCAAGGAGCCGTGATCGGAAAGGCGATGACCTCGCTGGAGAGCGGGCGCGGTCTCGTTCTGGCGCTGGTCTCGCTGCAATAGCGATGCGCGCTCCGTTCCACATCGCCGCTGCAGTCCTTCTCCTGGGCACGGGACTCGTGAGCACCAGGCTTCCGCTTTCCGGGACGGATGAGCTGTGGCAAGAAACGCGGGACCGGACTCCGCGGGGATCGGACAAAACTCGGCCCGAGAACTGGGGGAAAGGTCGGCGCGAACAGTCCGGCACCGCTCCGCACGAGAGATCGCAACGTGCTGGACACGAGGAGCTCGAGGAGGACGGCAAGAACCCGGATCAACCGGACGGAATCATGCAGATGCGGCGGGACATGCGCGCGGACGAATCGGGACAGGTGCCGATGGGAGCGATCGTGCGCGCGAAGGCCATCCTCGATGAACGCCGCGCAGCCATGCCGCCCCCGGAAGGATCGGACGCGGCCGACGGCGGGATCTGGAACTGGAGCTGGCTCGGGCCGGGCAACATCGGCGGTCGAGTGCGCACCATCCTTCCGCATCCCACCGTGAGCGGGCGCATCTTCAATGGTAGCGCGGCGGTTGTCGGTTCCCCAGAGTCCGGCCCCCACGCGTCCAAAGAAGATGCGCCCGCACACCGGGGGGTGGGGGAGGGTGGGGGGCACTCGTCCGCCGGGGT
>CAMPIC010000280.1 GCA_946886185.1 uncultured bacterium | reverse complement strand
CGGCTTTTGCCTCTTCGGCGAGCCAGGGCGCAGGCAGGCTCAGGTGCTGCGCGACCGTCTGGTCGAGTTCGGACGGCGGCTGCACGAAGCCTGGCTCTTCAAGCGCGACCTCGATCCCGCGATCTCGAATCCGCAGATCGATTCGATGTACGAGGCGGCGCGCGCGGAAGGCGCGATCGGAGGCAAGATCCTGGGGGCGGGCGGAGGCGGCTATCTCCTCGTGCAGGCGCCGTTCGATCGCAAGCACCAGGTCGCGAAGGCGCTGCGAGAGCTGGGTGGGGAGGTGGTCCCGTTCGCGTTCGAGGAGCGGGGTCTCCAGACCTGGATCGCGCGGGGATGACCGCTTCTCCACTGCGGATCACATTGGTGGGGACGGCGCACCCGATGCGGGGGGGGCTCGCGCAATTCAACGCCGCGCTCTGCTTCGCGCTCCAGGCGCGCGGTCATGAGGTGGAGCTCATCTCCTTCACGCGGCAGTATCCGGGGATCCTCTTTCCGGGAAAGAGCCAGTTCGACTCCAGCCAGGACACGCACGCGTTTCCGGCGATTCCCATGGTCGATTCGATCGGCCCCCGAAGCTGGCTCCGGGCCGCGCATCACATCGCGCGCCGGCGGCCGCACGGCCTTCTCTTCAAATACTGGATGCCGTTCTTCGCGCCCGCCTTCGGCACCATCGCGCGCAAGGTCAAGCGCAACGGCGAGACGCGCGTGGTCTCCATCCTCGACAACGTGGTCCCCCACGAGCGTCGTCCCGGGGACATCGTCTTGACCCGCTACTTCCTCCGCTCGGTCGATGGGTTCCTCGCGATGTCCCGCTCGGTGCGGGCGGACCTGGAGCGATTGCAGCCGGGCGCTCCGTGCGAGCTGGTGCCGCATCCGGTCTACGATCTCTTCGGCGAGCGCATCGATAAGAACGAGGCGAGGCGGCGGTTGGGACTGCCGGAGGGAGAGCCGCTCCTGCTCTTCTTCGGGTTCGTGCGCGACTACAAGGGGCTCGACCTGCTTCTGGATGCGCTGCCTCGAATCCGCGAGCGCATCCCGGCGCGGCTGCTGGTGTTGGGAGAGTTCTACTCGGGAAAGGATCGGACTTTGGAGCAGATCCAGAAGCTGGGTCTGGCCGACGCGGTCACTTTGGAGGATGGATACGTCCCGAACGAGCGGGTCGGTCTCTATTTTTCGGCGGCCGACGTCGTGGTCCTCCCGTATCGGAGCGCCACCCAGAGCGGGATCGTGCCGATTGCATACCAGCTGGAACGGCCGGTAATCTGCACCGACGTGGGGGGATTGGCCGAGGTCGTGGAACACGGTCGCACCGGTCTGATCTGCCCTCCGCTGGACGTGGAAGCGCTTGCCCAGTCCGTCCTCCGCTTCTATGAAGAAGATCTGGAAGACCGGTTCGTCACGAGGATCCGGGAAAAACGAGTCGAATATTCCTGGGACAGGATGGCCGAGGCGGTCGAGCGCATGATCGGTTCGACAGGACTCGCAACCGGACAGGGAATGCAGCCGTAGTCGGCGCGCGCAGGGCAGGATAGATCGGACGTCGCCGATCCGCGGACAGGCACGGTTCAGGCAGCGGACGAGCGGCAGGCAGCAGGAAGCGGACAAGGGGCAGGCGGCGGCGTTACGACGCGGGGCCACGAGGCTGAGAGAGCCAGGGAAGGAGCGGCATGATCACCACTCGAGAGATCGAGGCGCGCATCGAGGAGTCGATCCGCGTGAAGAACTCCCTCCTCGCCCAAGCCGGCGCCATGGGACGGATCGCGCAAGCCTGGGTCGACGCCATCCGCGCCGGAAACCAGGTCATCTTTTTCGGCAACGGGGGCTCGGCGGCGGACGCGCAACACATGGTGTGCGAGCTCGCGGGCCGGTTCTATCTGGAGAGGAAGCCGGTCGCGGCGGTTTCTCTCACCGTCAATACCTCCTCTCTGACCGCGATCGGCAACGACTACTCCTTCGACGTGGTGTTCTCCCGCCAGCTGGAGGGAGCCGCGCGGGCCGGCGACGTCGCGGTCGGGCTCTCCACCAGCGGGAATTCCAAAAACGTCGTCTTGGCTCTGGAGAGCGCCCGCGAGCTCGGATTGATCACGGTGGGATTCACCGGCCGCGGCGGAGGCCGGGTTCGAGAGCTGGTGGATCACTGGCTGCCGATCGATTCGGAGGAGACTCCCCGCATCCAGGAGGGGCACATCCTGGCCGGGCACATCATCTGCGAGCTGACCGAGCGGGAGCTGTTCGGAGAGGCCCGCTGATACATGGACGGCGAACGTCACCTTCGCCCTCGCGATCGTTTCTTCCTTCTTGCCTGCGCCGTCATCGCCGCGGTTTCGCTCGCGGTCGGGATCTATCTCTTTCCGATGGCCAACTCGGAGGCGTCGATCCGCTTCGACGTGGATCGCGAGCAATCGGAGCAAGTGGCGCTCGAATTCCTCGGTCGGTCGGAAGTCCGAGGACCCGCAGAGGCATCCGCGGAAGGAGAGGCGAGGTCCCTCTCCGATTATCGCCACGCGGGCCAGTTCGTCTATGACGACGAGTCGCGCGTCTTTCTCGAGCGCGAGTTGGGACTGGAAGAGACGAGCCGGCTCGTTACCGGTCCCGTTCGGATCTGGAGATGGGGGCATCGCTGGTTTCGTCCGCTCGAGAAAGAGACGTTCCGCGTGGAAGTGGCCACGACCGGAAAGGTGGCCCGCTACGAGCACGAGCTCGACGAAGAGGCGCCCGGCGCGCGCTTGCCTCGCGAAGAGGCGCGGCAGCGAGCCGAGGAGATCGCGCGCGCCGTGCTCGGCTTCGATCCGGCCCGCCTCGAGTTCCTCGAAGCGCAGACGGTGGAGCGGGATCATCGCACCGACCATGTCTTCGTCTGGCGGGATCCATCCATCGACCTCCGGGAAGGGAGCTACCGCTACGAGGTGGCCCTCCAGGGAGATCAGCTCGGCCGCTACCACGAGTATGTCAAGGTTCCCGAAGCGTGGAGCCTGGACTTCAAGGCGCTGCGGTCGAAGAATGACACCACCGCGACGATCGCGGGCGTGCTCCTCGGACTCACGGTGCTCGCGATCTGCGTCGTGCTCTTCCGCCGCATCCGCTTTCACGACATCCGGTGGCGCACTGCCGGAATGTTCGGGCTGGTGGGAGCGGTCCTCGCCGCTCTGAGTCAGCTCAACGACGTCCCGGCGCAGCTGTATCAGTATCAGACCACGGAGAGCTGGAACGGCTTCCTGCTGGGGGTGATCTCGAGCGCGCTGATCCAGGGCGCCGTCTCGGGCGTGTTGATCTTCGCATTCGTGGCGAGCGGGGAAGCGCTCTACCGCGAGATGTATCCGGACAAGATTTCGCTCGGCCGCTTCTTCACGTTCGCCGGGTTCCGCACGCGCCGCTTCCTACTCGCGACGGTGCTCGGCGCGACCATGAGCTGTGTGTTCTTCCTCTATCAGGAAGTGTTCTACCTCGTGGCGCAGCGGTTGGGCGCGTGGGCTCCCACCGAGATCCCCTACGACAATCTTCTCAACACGGCGTTCCCTTGGATCTTCGTGCTTCTGGCGGGATTCCTTCCCTCCGTGATGGAAGAGTCGATGTCGCGGATGTTCTCGATCCCGTTCCTGCAGAAGCACACCAGGAGCGTGGCCCTCGCGGTGGTCGTTCCAGCGTTCATCTGGGGATTCGCGCACGCGAACTACCCGAACCTGCCGTTCTACATTCGCGGGCTGGAAGTAGGGATCGCCGGGATCGCGGTCGGCGTGGTGATGCTGCGGATGAACATCCTCGCCTGCCTGGTGTGGCACTACCTGGTCGATGCGCTCTACACCTCGATCCTGCTCTTCCGCTCCGGCAACGCGTACTACATCGTCTCCGCCGCCGTGGCTTCCGGGATCATCCTGGTTCCTCTCGGCTATGCGATCGTCGCGTATCTGCGGCATCGCGAGTTCACCGACGTCGAGCCTCTGCGCAACCTGCGCGAGCCGGGTCCAGAGGAGCTGCCGGTCTCGGAGATCGAGATCATGCCCCCTCCGCCCGTCGCGACGTGGTCCCCTCGCCGCCGTACCGCGTTCGCTGCATTTTCGGTCCTGCTCCTTCTCACGCTCCTGCTGCCCGCGCCTCCGGGAAAGGACTCGTCCCGGCGCGTGATGGGCAGGGAGGAAGCGCTCGCGACCGCGAACGGAGCGATGCGCGATCTGGGGGAGAAACCCGACTCGTTCCGCGTTGCGATCGCGGCCGGTCCGACCTACTCCGCGCCTTGGGCACGCTATCTGCTCCGGCACGGCGGCGCGCAGGCGCTGGAAACGGGGATCCAGCGTTACGACGCCGGAGGCTCCTGGGCAGTGCGCTACTTCCGCCCGAACGATCCGCACGAGGTCCAGCTCCGCCTCGGGATGGACGACGGCTCCCTGGTCCGCATCGATCGGCGCGTCGCGGAGGGAGCCAGGGGCGCCTCGCTGGAGAGCGCCTCCGCGCAGGAGATCGCGCGGCGTTTCCTGCGCGAGCGCGGAATCGATCCCGAGCCGCTGGTGCTGCGCGAATCTTCCGCCGAGAAGCGTCCCAACCGGCTCGACCATCGCTTTGCCTGGGAAGCGCCGGAGAACGATCCGCGCAACGTGGGAAACGCGAAGCATCGCGTCGAGGTCATGGTGCAGGGAGATCGAATCGGAGCCTTCGAACAACGCCTCGATCTTCCCGACAGCTGGGAGGATGCGCGCAAGAAGAAGACCGCGATGTGGGGAGTGCGCGTGCTTTCGCTGATCCTGGTGGGCGGCGCATTCCTCGGCATGGCGCTCTGGATCCTGGTCCGAGGACATCGACGCGGCGAAGTGCGCTGGCAGCCGTGCCTGCTCTGGGCGTTGCCATTCGGACTGCTGACCCTTCTCTCTTCGCTCAACGCCTGGCCGCGGATCCTTCTCGCCTATACGACCGAGATTCCGTGGAACACCTTCGTGCTCTCCACCGCGGCCACCCTGACGCTCAGCGCCACGTTCGTCTACTTCGTGATCGCGACCGC
>CAMPIC010000279.1 GCA_946886185.1 uncultured bacterium | reverse complement strand
GGGTGGTCGCTCCAAGCCGCGGAAGCTGTGTGCGCCATCGTGCCGCTGGAAGGATGGCAGATCCTGGATCTCTTGACCGGTCTCGTGGAGAAGTCGCTCATCGAGATCGACGCCGAAAAGACCGAACGAACTGCCTCGACCCGCTATCGCATGCTCGAGACGGTGCGCGAGTACGTCGCGGGTAGGTTCCGGGAGGATCCTTCCTTCTCGACCGTCGTGCAGCGGCACGCGGACGCGCTGGTGCGATTTTGTGAAGGGTCGGAGAAGCAGCTGGTCGGATCGAACGAGGAGGTGTGGCGCAATCGCTTCGAAGCGGAGCTCGACAACATCCGAGCCGTGTTCCGCCGCGCCGACGACGATCCGTCGCTTCACACCATCGCGCTCGCATTGGGGGCGAACACCGGCGTCTGCTTCGATGCGCTGGGAGCCTGGGGAGAGGGACGCGCCACGCTGCAGCGACTGCTCGATCGCGCTCCGGGACCGGAGCACCAGCTCCTCCACGTGCGCGTTCTCACGTTGGTTGGAAACCTCGCGCTGAACCAGGGAGATCTGGCGGAGAGTCGCGCGATCCATGAGCGCGCTCTGGACATGCTCCGCGACATGGACATGCCGGACGGCATCATGATGGCGCTCGGCAACCTCGCCAACGTTCTCACGGAGCAAGGCGAGTATGCCCGCGCCATCGAATTGTACGAGGAGAACCTGCGCGGAAGCTGAAGAATCGGTGGGCGGAGGGCGCGGCGCTCGGCAACCTCTGCACCGCGCTGATCCACGTCGATCTCGATCGCGCGGAAGTCGTGGGCCGCGAAGCGCTCGCCGTCTTCGAGGAGCTGACCAACTCCTGGTCGATCTGTTATTCGCTGATCAATCTCGCCATCGTGCTCGAGTTCAAGGAGGATCTCGCCGGTTCCCAGGAGGCTTCCATTCGCGCTGCGGACATCGCGCGCCGGATCGGAGATCGAAGGGGACTCAATCTGGCCCTCCAGCAGCTTTCACGGAAAGCGCTCCGGGACGGGCGCGAGCAGAAGGCGATCGCCGCCTTGCAGGAAGCGATCGGTCTGGTGCGGGGTTTGGGAGATCAAGCGGGGATCGCGGCGGTCCTGGATTGCGGGCACCAGATCGCGATGAAGGCCGAGGTCGACGTAGAGGCGGCCATCTACTTCCTGGCCGCCGTTCAGTTGCGGCAGCGGCTGGGAATCGCTCGCGGTCCGCGGGATATGGCCCTGGCCGCGGAGGCGGAGAAACAGTTGATCGAGCGGCTGGGCGCGGATGGGTATGCGCAGTTCGCCGCCGAGATGCCGGCCCGATTGGACGCGGAGGGAGGCTCGGGCATGCTGGACACACTGGAGAGCTGGCTGGCCGCGTCTCTGAATCGCGGTGATCGCTCTATCGCGACCCGAGTGACCACGACGGTGCCGCGCTCTTTTTCCTTTTTTTTTTACACGGCTGTGCAAGAGTAGTCTCCGGTCGTCCCCCCAAGTCTCTTGGTCGCAATCCCGGGGAGACAAATGCCGCGCCGCACTGCGAGCGAAATCCCATCGGAGGAGGTGCTCCGTGATTTTGAACTGTTCCGTTTCCCTCGAGAGTGTTCGTTGCGAGCGAGTATCGGAAGGCCGTCAGCCTACGGTTCGGACGGCATGGTCTGATAAGGCCAGCCTGCGGCGACTTGCGACCCGAATGGTCTGGATGCAGCTCGCGTTCCTGGCAAGTCTCCTTTGCGCCGGACCGGGTCGGGCGACAACGATCGTCGTTCCATCCTCGTGTTGTGCCGCGATTCAAGACGGAATCGATCAGGCGGTTGCCGGTGACACCGTCCTGGTTCTATCCGGAACGTATCGAGGCGCGGGAAACGTCGACCTTTCTTTCGACGGCAAGGACATCGCCCTGCTCGGGGAAGATCGGGATCGGGTCGTGATCGATGGGGAAGGTCAAAGTCCATTGTTGAAGATCGAGAACGGCGAATCCTCCGATGCGCGAGTCGAGCGGATCACGTTTGCCAATGGTGTGGACAGTGGCATTCGAATCAAGGATAGCGGCCTCACCCTGGTGGACACTCGGATTACGGGATGCTCTGGAGTTTCTGGCGGTGGGCTCCGGGCGCTTCGGAGCGCGGTGCGCCTGGAGCGTTGCGTGTTGGACGAGAATGTGGCGGACATGTCGGGCGGAGCATTCTCTGTGGTGTCGAGCTCTTTGGTCCTGGTAGACAGCGAGATCCTGGGCAATTCGGTGCTGGAGTCCCTCTGTCAGGGTGGCGGCGGACACTGCTACCTGAGCGATGTGCTCATCGAGAATTGTGTCATCGGGGGGAACCATGGCGCGTTCGGGTACGGCGGAGGCTTGCAGCTCCTGGTGTGTGACTCGATCATCCGGTCCAGCACGATCGCCGGGAACCGAATGATTTCGAGCAATCCCACGGGCGGAGGCGGAGGGATATCGATCGACGGCGGCGCCGCCGTCATCGAACGCACCGCGTTTTACGGCAACTGCACGCATCCTCTATCCGGACATGATTTGTTGTGTTTCAACGCAGCCGTGGAAGTGACGTGTTCCTACGCCCCGGGAATCTTCGGCGATGTGCAAACGACAGGTCCCATGGTGACCGGAGATATTGACCTTTGCCTCCCGGTGTCGTGCGAAGACGCGCCGACGGCCGACGGGAGCTACGATGTGGGGCACGCCTCAGTCTTGCTTCCGGAGAACAATGCGTGCGGTGTGTTGGTGGGTGCTCTCGAGGGGGGATGCGGAGTGTCCGAAGTCCCCGTGGGCCCGCGCGCGAGTAGCCTCGCGATGGTTTTGCAGCCAAACCCGGGTCGGGAACTGGCTCGCGTAGCCTTCACTCTGGCGCAGCCGGCTCACGTCACCGTGACCGTGCAGAGTGTGGACGGCAGGCAAATAGGAGCGTTCAGTCAACGTCTGGAGTCGGGGGAGCAGTCTGTTGCGCTCGGGCCGTTGGTCGATGAGTTGCCGGATGGAGTTTACTTCGTCAGCGTTCGGGCGGCCGATCAACTCGGTAAGGGACGCCTTGTCCTCGTTCGATAGGAAGCGTCAGGATTCGATTCGTGGTGGTAACGGCTGGGGGATCGCGCGCGGTCTGCGTGATCTCCCGCAGGGATCGCGATCATCTTGGCTTCAAGCCGCGCACCTTGACCGAGACGACGGACTGACTCGAGTCGCCTCCGCAGCAGGCGTCGCTCGTATAGATGTTCTGGGCAATGACCTCCACTTCTGTGAAGCCGGCAGCTCGCATCAGCTTCAAGTAGTCGTCCTTGAGCGAGGCTCCGGCGACGCAGCCGACGAGGGCTTCGACCGATTCGCGCACTTCGGGCGATGGCGAAGCGAGCCAGACCAGGTCGCTCACGAGAACACGTCCACCGGGTTTCAGGACGCGAAAGGCTTCGCGGAACACCCGATCTTTCTCGGGGGACAGGTTGACGACGCAGTTCGAGATGATGGCGTCCACGGTTGCGTCATTCAGCGGCAAGTGTTCGATCTGCCCGAGACGAAACTCCACGTTCGTGAAGTCGCCTTTCGCGGCGTTGGCGCGAGCGAGCTCGATCATCGCTTCCGTCATGTCCACACCGATGACGCGTCCGCCGGGGCCGACCTCCCGCGCAGCGAGGAAGGCATCGATGCCCGCGCCGGAACCGAGGTCGAGCACGGTTTCACCCGGCTTGATTTCCGCGTAGGCCAACGGATTGCCGCAACCGAGACCGAGATTGGCTCCTTCCGGCAGGTTCGCGGCTTGTTCGGCCGAGTAGCCTAGCTCAGCTATCGACGGGCTGCAGGAGTCTCCGCAGCAGCTCGAACCAGCCTTCGCCATCTCGCCGTAACGTTCGCGAACGATTTCGTGGGTTTCTTTGGGTTCCACTTCGTTGCCTCCTCGGTCCGGGAGTCTTCGGGCCAAGTGTTCCACCACGGAACATCTTCCGAAAGACTAGTCGTCGATAGCAATCGGGCCACAGCGATGAACGTCGTTCAGGACGCGTCGCGGTCAGGTCCGGGGAACGGTGTGTGATGAAACGTGTACTCACCGAGCAGATTGCGTTCCCCCGTGGCGACCGCGAAGGCGCGCAGGATTCCGGTGGCCTCCGGCAACGAGCGCACATAGGCGACCGAGTTCGCCAACAGGACCGTGCCCGCTTCCGCATGGAAGGGGACATCCTCCCAGCGCACTCCGGCGAATGCTGGATCTCCGTCCCATTCGAGATCGAGGCGCTCGACTCCGGTCAGCGGCACCTCGATGCGGGAGATCAACACATCGTCGTCGGGCGCGATCGTGCACCGCACGGTGCCGTTGCGCGGCACGTGATATTCGCGGATGCGGAGGCCGCGTTCGTTCATTTCCTGTACGAATGTCTCGGAGACGATGGCATGCATGCCTCCCTGCTCCGCGCAGGCCTGGATGCCATGATCCAGCTCCGCGATCGATCGCAGCTCCGAGGAGCAGGCGTCGCATCCCAGAAAGTGCCTTTCGATCGCTTCCGACTGCGCTTCGTCCAGTTCATCCAGCCAGTACCGAACAAGCTGATCGAATGAGATCGGATTCGGGCAAGGCGAGCTAGCCATAACCCGTTCATCGCTCATGTCGCTCATATCGTCCTCGCTTCCCGGCCGATGCAGTCGCGCAGCCGCGCCAGCCCGCGATGCCGGATGACCCGCACGTTCCCCTCGGAGATCGCGAACTGCTCCGCAATCTCTTTCGCAGGTCGTTCCGCATAGAAGGTGAGGAGCAGGACCGATCGCTCCCGCTCCGGCAGTTTCTCGAGGCACGGTTGCACTCGAGGCTCAAAAGGTCCGAAAGGTCGGTCAGATCCCGCAGCTCCGGCTATCTCGAGCTGGTTCGGTCTCGACTCATCCGAACCGAGCGGGAGATCCGCCCGGAAAGTGTCGAGGATCCTCGTGCGGCGCTGCTGGGTCCGGCGCTGATCGATCACCATCTGCCGGCAGGTTCCGAGGACGAAGGAGATGAGCCGCTCCGGGTTGCGGAGTCGCCGCGCGCGAAGGCTCT
>CAMPIC010000278.1 GCA_946886185.1 uncultured bacterium | reverse complement strand
GTGCGGCGCAGACCGAAGTCAATGGCCAGGACCGGACCGGTACCGGTCAAGCCTTCGGGCTGTCCTGCGGCACGACGTACTTCCACATGTGGACGATCACTCCCCCTTCGTGGATGTCGAACTCCACCTCGTCCATCATCGCCCGCATGATGAAGATGCCCCGCCCGCGGCTCCGGAGCAGCCCCTCGGGGCCGGTAGGATCCGCCAAGGTGACTTCGTCGAGATCGAAACCGGGACCGAGATCGCGCACCCAGATGTCCAGGAGGTCCGGTTTGATCTCGAAAAGGAAGCGGACGGGAAGCTCGTGGCGGTGCTGATGGGCGTGCTGGACCGCGTTGGTCGCGGCTTCGATCACCGAATTCGCGATGGCATCGCGCGCATCGGCGTCGAAATCCATCTGTTCCGCGATCGCCTGGACCAGATGATCCAGAATACCGAGATACTCGAGGCGGCTCGGAATCGACAACTCGATGCGATTGGTGCCGGAAGCGTTGGGTTCAGGCGGGCTCTTCGCCATGAAAGGTCCTCGAGTGGGCCTCAGTTCTCGCGATTCTTCGAACTCTCCGAGTCCGACCGAAAGCTGGCGAGCGCTTCCGGCTCGCTGTCGAAGACCTGGAAGACGGTGTTCAGTCGCGTCACCATGAAGATCGAATCGATCCGGCGGGACACGCGCATCAGCTTGAGTGATCCGCCGTTGTTCGCGACCGTGATGTGGCTCGAGATGAGGATTCCGAGACCGGTCGAGTTCACCCAGGAGACATCCTTGAGATCGACGAGCAGACTCTTGTAGCCCTGATTGAGCGCAGACAGGATGGTCTCGCGAACCGCGTCCGCATCCGGGCCTCCCATGAGCTGGCCGGACAGGCGCAGCACATAGACATCCCCGATCGCTTCTTGCTTGATCTTCATTCGCTTCCTTCCTGCTTCCAGAACCGCCGGAGCACACCGTCCATGTCCGGAGGGAGCGGGCTCTCGAATCGACACCACGCGTCGTCCATCGGGTGCCTGAGAGCCAGATGATAGGCGTGCAATGCCTGACGTTTCAAGCGACTCACGATGGCGCGGACGAGCGGCCGCTCTACCGAGGGCACCCGTTCCATCCATCGCTGATCGTTTCCGTAGGTCGGATCCCCCACCACCGGATGGCCCAGGTGCTCGCAATGCACGCGGATCTGATGGGTGCGCCCCGTCTCCAGGACGATCTCGAGGAGCGCGAGATGCTCGAAGCGATGGATCACCTTCCAGTGCGTGCGCGCCTCCCGGCCTCCCGCGATCACCGCGATGCGCCGGCGATCGCGCGGATCCCGCTGCAGGGGGGCGTCGATGGAACCCGACTCTCCTTCCGGAGAGCCCCACACGAGCGCGAGGTACCGCCGCTTCACGCCACGCTGCCGGATCTGCCTCGCGAGATGCTGATACGCATGGTGGGTCCGCGCCACCACGAGCAGCCCCGAGGTGTCGCGATCCAGCCGGTGCACGATCCCCGGCCGCTCCGGCGGACCCGGCGCAACCCATCCGGGATAGCGATGGAGCAGCGCATGGACGAGCGTAGGGCGCGCCGGTCCGGCTCCCGGATGGACCTGGAGCCCGGCCGGCTTGTCCACCACCACGATGGAATCGTCTTCATGAACGATCGGGATCGGAATGTCGGCCGGAGCGAGCGGGATCGCCTCGGGCTCCGGCACCTGCACGCTCACCACCTCTCCCGCTTCCACGAGATGGCGCGCCGTCCGGGGGGCGCCGTCGACCTGCACGCGCTCCTCGCGGATCCACTTCTGGATCTGCGATCGGGAGCGATCGGAGAACTGCTCGGTGAGGAACCGATCGAGCCGGATGCCGGCCTGCTCGGGGAGGATCTGGAACGTGCGCGCTTCCATCGGCGCGGGGCCGGTCGTCAAGGTTCCGTCGACGGCGCGGGCCGTTCGTCGATGCGCGCGTCACCAGCGATCGAGGAGCGTGGATGGGACTCGAATTCGGCCGTGCGATGCGCGAAAGACATCGACGTGTTCGGATCCGTTTCGGTGCGCGTTTCGTTCGACTTGGGCTCGCGCAAGAAGCGCAGCGCCAGGAGCACCACTCCCACCGAGATGCCGGAGTCGGCGATGTTGAAGAAGGGCCAGCGGTGCCGTCCGATTCCCACGTCGATGAAATCGATCACCACTCCCAGCCAGAGACGATCGAGGAGATTGCCGATCGCTCCGCCCAGGATCAATCCGAAGGAGATGAGGATCCACCGGTCGCGATAGCGGCTGCTGTGCACCAGCGCCAGGATCACGATCGTGGAGAGGAGCGAGACGCCGATGAAGAAGTAGCGATTCGCCGTGAAGAGCCCGAATGGGGCGCCGGGGTTGTGGATGTACGTCCACCGGAGGACATCGCCGAGAACCTCGATCGACGGACCGCCCAGCGGAAGCGTGCGATAGACGATCTGCTTGGTCACGATGTCGAGCGCCAGCACCACGAGCCCGATCAGATAAATGTGCGTGAACAGCGTGCGCCCACTCACTCGGGGTTGGTTCGCGGTTTCGATGATGTTCCTTTCCTCGCGCACCGTCGCGGCAGCCGGCCCTGGCGCATCCGCGCGAAGCTCCTGTTCAGTCATCGGACTCGCCGCGAAGCGACTCGATCAAGCCGGCCACCAGTTTCGATAGTTTCGGGCTCGCTTGCTCGGCGACGGCCACGATCCGGGCAATGTCGACCGGTTCCAAGGCGTCCGGGAGTCCCATGTCGGTGATCACGGAGATCGCAGCCACTTTCATCCCGCCATGGACCGCGACGATGTTTTCCGGGATGAGCGACATCCCCACCACGTCGGCGCCGATCCAGCGCAAGAATCGATACTCCGCTCGCGTCTCCAGGTTCGGACCCGCCACCGCCACGAATACTCCCTTGCGCAAAGGGATCTGATACTGGAGCGCGAGGGTCTCGATCCGCTGCACCATGTCCTGATCGTACGGCTCGGACATATCCGGGAAGCGCGGTCCGATCGATTCGTCGTTCGGCCCGATGAGAGGATTGTCTCCCATCAGGTTGATGTGATCGGTGGTGACGAAGAGGTCGCCCAGACGGAAGGACGGGCTCAGTCCCCCCCACTGCGCTCGTGATGATGAGACGTCGGGCGCCGAGGGCGCGCAGCACTCGAATCGGGAAGGTCACTTCCTGCATCGAGTATCCCTCGTAATAGTGGACGCGCCCGTTCATGACGGCGCACGGCTCTCCCGCGACGCGGCCCAACTCGAGAACTCCGTCATGACTTTCGGCGGTGGAGATCGGGAAGTGCGGGATCTCGCTGTAGTGGATCCTGGATAGCACCTCGAATTCGCTCGAGAGTGAACCGAGACCGGTTCCCAGGATCAGTCCGAAACGGGGCGTGACCGAGCTCTGATCGCGCACATACGCGACCGCCTCGTCGATTCGCCGGCGCAACTCGCTCAATGCAGGCTCCTCTCGAGTTTCGAGCGATGCGTGGGACGCCTCGTCCCGGCAGGGCGGGACGCCCCCTCAGACTCGAGAGGTCGCTCAGTATCCGGTACGGCGAGAGAACGCGCCCTTTTCCGCCGCGGCATCCGCCTTGAACTCGAAGAATCCTTCCCGGCGCTGGTGCACGTCGAGAAATTCTTCGTCGTCCTCCTCGGAGATCTGCTCCTGCTCGGAGCGGCGTGGGATCGGCGCGTGCTCCATCCGCTCATGGGCGTGGGCCGGGGCGTCGTCGTCGTAGGAATCGGTCTCTTCCTCGGTCGTCTCGTCCATGCGGCCCCGCCCGCTCCGAGCCGCGAGCGCGCGCGCTTCGGCGATCCGGCTGGTCGTGGAGCGGCGATCGGAATCGTCGTCCCGCCCGTTCGCATCGCGCCCGTTGCCATCGCGGCCGTTGACGTCGCGGCCGTTGGCATCGCGGCCGTTGGCATCGCGGCCGTTGGCATCGCGGCCGTTTGCGTCGCGCCCGTTGATGTCTCGCCCGTTCGCATCGCGGGCCGTCCGAATCGAGACGATCTCCGCACCGCGGCGCGGGGCGTAGGCGGTCTCGTCTTGTCTCGCGGAGCGCACCAGAAGGTCGCGCGCGGAGACTTCCAGCGTCTCGATCTCGTCGAACTGCTGCTCGTTCTCCTGGAGAACGCCCAGCTGGCTCTCGATCATCGTCCGGAACCGGCGAACGTACACTTCCTTCTTGTTGCGGAGGCTCTCCACTTCCTGCACCAGACGCTGCAACCGCTCGCGTGAATCTTCCAGGATCCGCTCGGCCCGCTTCTGGGCATCGCCGATGATCCGCTCCGCTTCCCGATCCGACGCTTCACGCGATTCCGTGGTGATCCGCTCTGCGGTCAACAGGGAGTTGCGCAAGCTCTTCTCGAGCTGGCGGTACTCGTCGAGACGCTCTTCCTGATAGCTGAGCTTCTCCGCCATCATGGCGTTGTCTTGCACGACCTTCTCGTATTCCGAAGCGACCAGCTCCAAGAACATCCGCACTTCCTCGGGGTCTACCCCTCGGAGCGTTTTCTTGAACGATTGCTTACGGATATCGAGCGGGGACACCTTCATTGATTGCACCTCCGGCGTCTGTGGACGCGGTGATGCTCCCTGCCCAATCGACCAGTCGCCATGGCTAGTGACGAACGCTCGATTTCTCAGGACTGAGCGAAGCCGGCCTCGGGTCCCCGACCCCACACGTCCTGAGGGCGCTGACTATAGGAGCATCCAACCTCTTCTGGCAATTGCGATTTCCTATCCTCGCGGCAAAATTCCGGGATGCCCGGTCCGGCGGGCCGGCGCCGGCTCTGCGCGGGCTGCTGCAGGCCGGGGCCGGCTTGCGCGGGCTGCGCCGAGCCGTGTTGGGGCTGGCACGCGCGCCCGCTCGGGTGGCGCCATCAAGGCTGGGCGCACACCGGCCGCGCAGCCGCGGCTGTTTCCTGGCGACATTCGTGCGTGGACAGTCTGGATCGCGCTACTGGCTGCTCGCACGCCGTCCCTCTGTCCCTCTGTCCCGCTGTCCCGCTGTCCCTTTGTCCCTCTGTCC